>NZ_JAESMI010000168.1:0-380 GCF_017893095.1 Staphylococcus sp. GDX8P80P
AAATTGTTTAGCTAAAAATGAAAATTTCTCCATTGTGAAGAATGGTAAGAAAACTTCTACTATTACTCTACTTAAAGTCATGGAAATGCCCGCTTATTTAGAACTTCAAAAACAAAGATTTTATTGTAAAACATGCGATAGTCATTTTACGGCTAAATCTGATATTGTCGATGATTACTGTTTTATTTCAAATAAAACAAAACTTGCAGTTTTAAATAAAGCACAAGAATGCCGCTCTCAAAAATCTATCGCTAAGTCATGCTTAATATCATCAATGACTGTGTCTAGAGTGATTAATCAAGCGGCAAGCGACGTAGGTCAGTCTTCTTTTGATGCTTTACCTGAACACTTAATGATGGACGAATTTAAAAGTGTTAAAA
>NZ_JAESMI010000169.1:0-3498 GCF_017893095.1 Staphylococcus sp. GDX8P80P
AATTATGTGTTTGTGACTTATCTATAACATTAGGTTTAAGTATAGCTTCAACATCGTATCATTTGAGAGCCCTTTATAAAAGAGACGTGCTGAATTTTTACAAGGATGGGAAAATGGTATACTATTATATCAAAGATATAGAAATGAAATCATTATTAATAAAAAGTATGACTTAAATATAAAGAAACGCTCACATTAAACTAAGTAGTTCAGTTTTGGAGTACAAAAAGTGAAAATGTAAACCTAAATGAGTATCAAATTGCAACTGAATTTGATACTCGTTTTTTATTGTTAAATCAACGTTTGTTGTTAATTTACACCACAAAATGTAAGTTAAAATGTATATAAAAATGCGAACGTGAAATAATTATTGTAGGAATGCAAATTGGTGTGTTAAAATGGTTACAATTTACTAAGCAAAAAGGGGTGTATTTTCCTATGCAATTTCTTGAGCCAAAAAATAAGAACGCTAAGTCTGTGGATTGGGAAATATCAGAGCAAGTAAGGGTGATAGTTAAGCAATACGCTGAATATGCAGAGCGTACTGAAAGCGAAGCAGTGGATGAATTCTTATTGAACATTTTAGACGATAAGAAGTTTATTGAATGGATTGCCAACAAGCGAAGTAATAAGCGGATTGTTGAAAAAATGGGTATCAAAGATAGAGTGGGTTGATAGACAATGACCAAGCTTAAAAGATTAGCCACGAAGGAAGATGAAATTGTAGATGTTAAAATTCCGATTTCAAACGAAGAATTAAAAGATAGGGCTAAACAATATGATTTATTAACTCCAAAACGATTTGCAACAAGGTATAACAAAATGTTGTTCTTGCCAACGTCTTTTAAATGGAACGGTTCTGAATATCCCATTCAATATAATTACTGCATCAATCCGTTTTGTTGTAATTTTGGGAAAGAACAGCACAAATTCAAAGATGTAAAAGGGAAACCAAGTCGATATAAAATGACTGGTAGTTCCAAAGATAAAGGTCATAAAGGTATGTACTGCAATGACAATCCTATTGGCAGAGGTGTATCGCAAAACTGTACAGTAACCCCTTTATCTAATTGGTCTGTTGTTGAAGAAATTAAACGCCTTATAGAAATCAATAGCATCCAAGATGTTGAGCCAGATTATCAATTTCATAAAGAAGGCTGCTCGGAAGAAGAATCAACCCCATTCAATGAGCCGAAGCAATTTTACAAAAGGGGGAAAAGTAGGGGCAAATCTCAACGCTATCAATGTAAGGCGTGTAAGAAGTTCACTAATGTTCTACCAAAAAGAGAAGAAACCACTACTTATCACCAACAAAAGAACACCATTCTTCCAATGTTCGCTAAGATGGTTGTTGGAAGGGTTTCAGTCAGTCGTACTTGTGATATTTTAGGAATTGGAGTTGGAACCTACTATCATAAGCTGGAGTGGCTGTATAGGCGTTGTTTGGAGTTTTTAGAACGATATGAGACACAACCCCTTCAAACAAAGAAATTTAACGAGATGTGGCTTAATACGGACAAGATGCACTACTACCTAAATAACGTCCGTAAGAAAGGACAAGGTTCAAAGAAATATACGGGGTTTGAAGACCTTAATATGCAAACGTATATAGTTGTATCTGCTGAGGTCTTATCAAGATATGTGTTCCGTTCTGATGTTGCCTATGATTGGAATATTTCAATGGATGAATTAAATGAAGATACAAGAAAATTCAAAGAAGACCATCTCAATACTTTTAGTCGTAAAAATGATAGGTTAGATTGGTCTTATTATCCACAAGAACCATCCGCTAACGATAGCGAAAATAGGAATGCTTATCTTCACGAATTAGGGAAAATTACTAATAGGAGTAGATTTGTCGATGGTTTAAATGTTGATGCTCCTTATACTACAACTGCTCACTATTGGTTAATTAAACAAATGGTTAATGCCGACGAATGGCGAATGATTAGTGATGATGACTTCTCTATTAGAAACGCCTTTTATAGAGTATTCACGAAAGAATTAAGGTTGAGCGATGCACATCATTTTATTTGCCAAGTTAACAAGACGAAAAGCAGAAAACAATGCTTAAAAGAATTCGGACAAGCAAAAGCAGAACTGCTCGATTGGGGAGATATCAGAGGATTCAAAACAAAGTTTCTACGGACTTTGGCATCTCATTATCTAACTGAATTACTAACAAGTCATCAATTCCACGAAGAGGCTATTAGTAAAGATGGAGAAAGATATCGCAAATATGCCGATAACCCTATCAAACATCCATTAGCCACTAAGGATAAAGGATTTTATTCAGTTGATTGTAGAACGGATTTATCTGCTCTGGAACCAAACGAAATCGCAAAGATGCTATTAAATGTTAATGACCATTCGACCAATAGCTTTATTCAACAGATAAGACGTTATATATCATCTCTTGAAAGACCATTAACAACAGCTCGTGGTGATAAGAAGAGCTATATTTACGCTAACTTCAATCCGAAGTATGCTCAATTTGCGATTACAATTCTAAGAACTTACTACAACTTTTGTCGCCCTTTTAAATCAGCGGATAAAAAGGTTTTGACACCTGCTCAAAGATTAGGGATTACAGATAAACAATTTGATTGGAAAGATATAATTTATTTCAAATGACAAAAAGAGCTTGGAGTAATCCCAAGCTCTTGTGCTTTATCTTTACTGTTCTTCTTCAATTAACGCACCCGTTAACTCAATAAGTTTTTTCTTTCATATACATGAAAATAGTAGTTATACGGATTTTTATCATTCTTTATCCCTTTTTGGGCAAATACCTCATTCCATTCCTCATAATTCACTTCTGGAAAAAAAGTATCTCCTTCGAATTCATGATGTATTTTTGTGATGTACATTTTCTCAACATAAGGGAAAAACAAATTATAAATCTGTTCTCCTCCGAAAATAAAAATTTCTTCTTCGTTTTTACATAACTCAAAAACATCTTCTATTGAATGAACAATTTCACAACCATTAAAGGTAAACCCCTTATCTCTCGTCAGAATAATATTTCTTCTGTCAGGTAAGGCTCTTCCGATTGATTCAAGGTTCTTCCTACCTAATATTATCGGATGTCCCTTTGTAGTATTTTTAACATATTCCCAGTCCTTGGGAATCCTCCAAGGAATGTCATTCTCTTTGCCAATCACTCTATTCTTATCCATCGCAGCAATCAAAGAAACTTTCATTTATAACACAGCCTTTTTAACTAATTTACCATCTAATTTCTTATTTCTATCAAAAAACCTTTTCTCATTATCCTGCCCGTTAGTTGAATAAGCAATTTTTTCTATAAGTTATATTATCATAATACCACAAAATCACAAATTTTCATTCAATTATCATTTTCAATTGCATTTTATAAATCATTTTGTATGTAATTTGGTATGTAAGTTAAAATGAAAAAAGTAGTCCATTTTGAAGTACATTTTGTCATTTTGTACTCCAAAACTGAACTACTTAACATTAAACGAGCGTTTCTTT
>NZ_JAESMI010000170.1:0-4485 GCF_017893095.1 Staphylococcus sp. GDX8P80P
TCTCTAGGAATGATGTCCCAGGCTCTTTTATTTAATAAATATTACTTCTTAGTATCATCGTCGTTGTTAGTGAATTTATCTTTGATTTTCTCAGTTAATGAAACGTCTTCTTCATTTTTATCTTCTGGATCTTTATCAACTTTGTAGTTTTCATCTTTACCAATTGCTGTTTGTTTATATTCATAAGTTGTATCTTCGTTGTAGTGGTTTTGGTTATTATCATCATGGTCTAATGCTGCTTCTTCAGGCGTTTGGCCTTTAATCACGTGTCTTTGATGAATAATCGCATTAATTTCGGCACCTATGATGATGATGAAACTTGTTAAATATAACCAAATTAAAAGGATGATAATCCCTGCGATACTGCCGTATGTTTTAGAATAGTTTCCAAAATTAGAAATATAGAAACCGAATGCGAAAGATCCAATTAACCAGATAACCGATGTGAATATCGCCCCTGGTAATACAGATTTTAATTTCGTTTTAACATTTGGTGCTACTGAGTATAGAATTGTAAAAAGAATCAAAATAATGATTAATGGAAGTACAACTCTAATTAAACTGAAAACCCATTTGATTTGATCATCTAATCCTAGGGGACCAAATAAGAAATGAGCGATGACTGAACCCATAGTTGGTAGTGCCATAGCTACTAAAAATACTACACCTAACACAATTGTAAATACAACACTTAATAACTTTAATAGAATACCGTTTCTATTATCTTCTACATCATAAGCAACATTAAATGAGTTCATGATTGCTGTCATACCATTAGAAGCTGACCAAATTGCTAAGATTAACCCGATAGATAGTAAACTGCCACTTGAATTTTTAGTGACATCGCTAATGACACCTTGAATTAGACTAGACGTGTCAGCGGGTGCGTTACTTAGTAAACCAGTAATTTGGCTTTGATCTAAGTTGAATAGTGGTAATAAAGTTAATAAAAAGATCAGCATAGGGAACATAGCTAATACAAAATGATAAGTCATTTGTGCAGCCAAACCTGATGCATCATCTTTTCCTATACGATAGATTAAATATGAGAGAAAATTAGATTTTTTTGTATATTTAGCTGGTTTATTTAATCGTGATACAAAAAAGACTTGATTATCTTTTTTGGGTTCTTTAGATTGAAATTCTTGTGGTTCGACATATGTACGATCAACATTTATTTTATCTTGATTCTTCTCTTGTTCTTCTTTAATAGAGTTAAGATATTTTGAGTTCGATTTATTTTCTTTTGACATAACAATCTCCTTTGCTTTAACCACATACATAAATAAAAAGTAAAAGAAGCGGGACAGAAACCTGTTATATTAGAAGATTTCATTGTCCCGCTTTACTATGAGTGAAAATCAAAATTGATATGATTCACTTTTAGTTATTGCTATGATCGCTAACATGTTAGACGATGTAGCAATAGTAAGCAACCAATTATTGACCAATGCGGTTATTCTTACGGTTAACGAAAGTATCTTTCGCATCTTTAATTGATTTTTCTAATTCTGGATTATTACGACGAATTTCTTCAATTGTATCTTTCCAATATAAAACTTCGTCTTTAATAGAATTAAATTTAGAAGGTTTACGTGAACGATTACCTTCTTTAATATCTTTTACAGATTGAACTAATGCATTACGTGTTGATTTGTCTGCTAACGTAGCAGCGCCACCAACAAGTGCACCTATTAAAATACCAGGAATTAATTTGTTTTCCATTTCATTTACCCCTCTTTCAAATTTGCATCTTTAACGATGAAATCAATTAGATTATCACAAGATGATTGTACCATTTCATATACACCTTCAAAATTATTTGTGTAGTAAGGATCTGGTACATCACTCTCTTCCATATTACTAAATTCAAGTAATTTGAACAATTTTCCTTTTAGGTTAGGATTGATGTTTTTGATATTATCAACATTACTTTGATCCATGGCAATAATATAATCAAAATCATCACTCGGTTCAAACAACTCACTAATCATACCATCAAAAGGTATATTATGGCGATTAAGAATATCTTGAGTACCTTCATGAGGAGGTTCTCCAAGGTTCCATTTGCCAGTGCCTCTTGAATAAACATTAACACCTGAAACATGTCTATCTTTCAAGCGTTGACGCATGATTGCTTCAGCCATAGGAGAGCGACATATGTTTCCAAGACATACAAATGCTATATCTACCATACTCTATTCCCCCTAATCTGTTATATATAAACCATTTTATAGTTATTTTAAAATTTTATAAAGACATAATATTACTTTATTCGATAAAAGTTTGTTAAATCGTCATACTTTGATAAAATATTGTATTAAAGAGGTGATAACGTGACTCAAAATAATAATAAAGAAATGATTGCAGAGATTAGAAAAAAGTTAAATATCGTTAATCAAGGATTATTAAATCCCAATAAATTTGAAGAAGCCAATCATCAAGATGTAGAGGAAATATACAATTTTGTAATGTCTAAAGATTCTTTTTCACCAAGTGAAGTGACAGCGATTGCTGACGAATTAGGCAACTTACGTCAAGATTAAGGAGGATGCGCATATGACTTCATTAAGTTATAACGAGAAATTACAACAATATGCAGAATTATTAGTAAAAATTGGCATGAACGTACAACCTAAACAACCTGTGTTTATTAGATCTTCAGTGGATGCTATCGAGTTGACGCGATTAATTGTTGAAGAATCTTATAAAGCAGGGGCTTCAGACGTTAAAGTTGTATATGCTGATTCTAGATTAAATAGACTTAAGTTCGAATATGAATCGGTCGATTATTTTGAACATCAAGCTGTAAAATCATATGAAGTAGATGAACGAATGGATTATGCTAATCGTGGTGCAGCTAATTTAGCCTTATTAAGTGGAGATCCTAACTTATTAAACGGTATAGATGCAGAAAAACTGAAAGCATATCAAATGAGTTATAGTCATGCATTCAAAGGTTATATGGAAGGAAGTCAAAAGAATCAATTTCCATGGGTAGTTGCAGCCTTTCCTTCTAAAGATTGGGCGAAACGTGTTTATCCAGAATTAGACGAAACAGCTGCACTGGAGAAATTTATTGATGAAGTATTTGATATCGTAAGAATTGATGGAAATGATCCTATTGAAAATTGGAAGCACCATATCGAAAACTTAAGTGTACATGCTAAACAAATGCAAGACAAAAATTATAAAGCCTTACACTATCAATCAGAAGGAACAGACTTAGTCGTTGGTCTTCCTAAAGGGCATATATGGGAAGATGCTACAAGCTATGTAAATGGAAATCAACAAGCATTTATAGCGAATATACCAACTGAAGAAGTCTTTACAGCTCCTGATCGTAATAATGTCAATGGATACGTGACGAATAAATTACCACTAAGTTATAATGGAACAATTATTGATGGCTTTACATTAACGTTTAAAGATGGACAAATTGTAGATTTCAAAGCGGAAAAAGGCGAAGAGGTACTTAGAGATCTGATTAACACAGATGAAGGGGCTAAACGATTAGGTGAAGTTGCCTTAGTACCTGACAATTCTCCAATTTCAAATCGTAATACTATTTTTTACAATACACTTTTTGATGAGAATGCATCGTGCCATTTAGCTATTGGTTCGGCATATGGTTTTAATGTTGAGGGTGGTACAGAAATGACGACTGAAGAAAAAGTTGCCAGTGGCTTAAATGACTCAAATGTGCACGTTGATTTCATGATAGGTAGTGCTGATTTAACGATTTATGGAATTAAACAGGATGGCTCTAAAGAATTAGTGTTTAAAAATGGTAATTGGGCACAATAAAAATAGAAATTAATATAAAAGAGGTATAACGCATGTCAAATTCTCAAGATAATCGAAAATCAATGTCTGAATCGAAAAGTTTTAAAGCTAAGCAAGTATTTCCTCAAGACACCAATCATCATCACACAATGTTTGGTGGATCATTGATGGCTAATATAGATGAAATAGCAGCTATTACAGCGATGAAACATGCTAATGCACAAGTAGTAACAGCTTCAACAGATTCGGTTGATTTCTTAAGACCAATCAAAACAGGAGATATAACTTCTTATGAAGCAATGGTCAGTTATGCAGGTACGAGTTCAATGGAAGTTTGTGTACAAATTATCATTGAAGATGTTTTAAATAAAGAAAAGCATTTAGCAGCCTTAAGTTTCCTTACTTTCGTTGCATTAGATGATAATGGGAAACCAGTCAAAGTACCAGATGTTTATCCAGAAACAAAAATTGAAAAATGGTTTTACGAAAGTGCACCTAAACGTGTTCAACGTCGTAAAGATAGAAGGGAAGAAAGTAAAAGTACTATCGAATTTTTATCAAACGCGCAACATATTGAAGAAATTTAAACTTTGTGAAGCGACTTGCAATATAGATAGTATAGTTTAAAAGAGTAAAAATAAGCACCACATAAAATAATGTTAGAGTAAATTTATTTTATGGGTTCTAAGAGAAATGCGG
>NZ_JAESMI010000171.1:0-4292 GCF_017893095.1 Staphylococcus sp. GDX8P80P
CTTAATTCAAGCTTTTCTCAGTTCTAGTCATCCTTGCGGGCGGGGCCCCAGCAAAGAGAATTTCATCAAGAAATTTTACAAGCAAAGCAAGCTGGGAGTCGGGGCCCCAGTAAAGAGAATTTCATCAAGAAATTCTACAAGCAAAGCAAGCTGGGAGTGGGACGACGAATTTAAGAAAATTCTGTCCCACTCTTTTCGCCTTTGTCTTTATATTATAAGTCATTATCGGTATAGTTAGGTTCAAACTATATTATAGAGAAAAGTGAGTGGATAATGATGTCAGCAAATATTTGTGCCTATTTAGGCGTATCTGTCGATGGTTATATAGCGGATCAATATGAAAGTGTTCAATTTCTAGAAGAGGTCGAAGGCGAAGGGGATAATGGTTATGCTCAATTTTATGACAGTGTCGATGTTGTGATCATGGGTGGGAATACATTTAGATGGTTACTCGATAATGGCGTTAAGACAAATCCATATGAAGGTAAACGTGTCATCGTAATGAGTACGCAACACGTTACGATAGACTGGGATATTGAATTTTATAGCGGAGACCTAAAGCAATTGTTTACGCAATTTAATAATGACGCATTGGTTTGGATTGTAGGTGGCGGTGCATTAATTTCTGAGTTAGTGAATTTAAATATGCTAACATCAATGCGCTTAACGCTGGCACCTAACTTATTAGGTCAAGGTATCAGTTTGTTCAATGATATTAAGGATAACGTTCATTTAACGTTACGAGATGTGACGCAATATAACCAATTTGTAGAACTTAATTATGACATTAATTACAAATAATAAAAAAATTTAAATCAATTTATTGTAATTCTTAATATAAGTATTGCTATACTTGTTAATAATATGCATAAAGGAGGGAAAGACATGTTTCTTGCATGGAACGAAATTAAGCGTAATAAGCTGAAATTTGGATTAATTATAGGGATTCTTGTATTAATTAGTTACTTACTCTTTTTATTATCCGGCCTAGCGAGTGGTTTAATTAATATGAATACAGAAGGCATCAAGAAGTGGAAGGCAGATGCGATTGTCTTAAATAAAGATGCTAACCAAACTGTGCAACAATCAGTCATAAAAACATCAGACGTTGAAGGCAAATTTAAAGAAGAGGCGCCTTTGAAACAAATGGGCGTTATAGCATCAAATGGAGATAGTGAAGAGAATGCGCTACTCTTTGGCGTAACGTCAAATTCATTTTTGATTCCAAAGATTGAGGAAGGCAAAACATTTGATAAAGATAATGATGTCGTCATTGATCAATCATTGAAAGATAAGGGATTCAATATTGGTGATACGATCAAGTTATCTCAATCTGATGAGAAATTACATATCGTAGGGGTATCAGAAAGTGCTAAATATAACGCTTCTCCAGTTATTTTTGCGAATAATAAAACGATGGAAAAAATCAATCCAGCATTATCATCAGATAAAACCAATGCCGTAGTCGTCAAAGATAGTAATTGGAAAGATAAAAAGGTTGATAGTGATTTAGAGGTTATAGGTATCGATGACTTTGTAGAAAACTTACCAGGCTATAAACCACAAAACTTAACAATGAACTTCATGATTACATTCTTATTTGTTATTTCTGCTACAGTCATCGGCGTATTCTTATACGTGATTACATTACAGAAAAAGAATTTATTCGGTGTGTTAAAGGCACAAGGATTTACAAATGGCTTCTTAATGAAGATGGTATTAGCACAAACCTTTATATTAGCCTTAATCGGAACATTAATTGGTTTAATACTCACATTACTGACAAGTCTAGTCTTGCCTGAAGCGGTACCTGTCCAATTTAATATTGGTACACTCATTATCTTTGGTATCGTCTTAATATTAACGTCACTTGTTGGTAGTTTATTCTCAGTACTATCTATTCGCAAAATCGATCCACTCAAGGCAATCGGATAAGGAGGTGCCACTATGTTAAAATTTGATGAAGTAACAAAAGAATTCCAAGATGGGAATCATATCATTGAAGCAGTTAAACCAACATCGTTATCGTTTGAAAAAGGTGAACTGATAGCCATTGTCGGCCCTTCCGGTTCCGGTAAGAGTACGTTTTTAACAATGGCTGGTGCGTTACAAACACCAACATCGGGTGAAATTTATATCAATGATAAGAAAATTTCGCAAATGAGTCAGAAACAATTAGCTAAAATGAGAATGAAGGAAATTGGTTTTATTCTACAAGCGACCAACTTAGTCCCATTCTTAACAATCAAGCAACAATTCCATTTATTGAAAAGTTATAAAAAAGATGTCTTAAGTACAGAAGAATACGATAAGTTGTTGAATGATTTAGGATTAAAAGAAATTGAAAATAAATTACCTTCTGAGGTGTCAGGAGGACAAAAACAACGTGTCGCCATAGCTAAGGCGATTTATACGCAACCATCAATTATTTTAGCCGATGAGCCAACTGCATCACTTGATACAGAAAATGCAATGGCAGTTATGGAAATCTTAAAAGAACAATCTAAACAACGTCATAAAACGTGTATCATCGTTACTCATGACGAACGTTTAACTAAATTCTGTGATAAAGTCTTTCATATGGAAGACGGACGTCTAAAAGAAAAATAAACAAATGAAAACACCCTCGAAGTAGGCTTTAAGTGGTCCTACTTGGAGGGTGTTTATAATAGGTTGAGATAACTTTAATCAACATCTATTTATCTTGTAATTCTCTCTCTAAATCAGTTTCATCTTCCATCGCGATGGTCGCTTTTTCAGATTCTTTTTTATATTTTTGATACATAATTACCAGTACAATTCCCCAAACTGGTGCAAAGAGTACAGCATAACGTGTACTACTATTGATCAGTAAAACAATAAAGATAAATGCGAAGAAGACTAGAATCGCATACGCCATATATTTGCCACCTGGCATTTTAAATGAACTCTCATTGTGTAATTCTGGGTTTCTTTTCACGAAGCCTAGATAAGCAATCATAATACATGTCCAAATCATAATATTAAGTACTGTTGAGAACGTTGTGATTTGAACGAATACTTTCGTAGCGTCTTTAAATATAGCGTTTAAGATAATCGCAATACTTAATAAACCACATGTTAATAAGATAGCGTAATATGGGACACCATGTTTATTCGTCTTATGTAAGAATGGCGGTCCTTGCTTTCTGCCGGCTAAACCGAATAACGTACGGCTATTAGCGAAAATACCACTATTACATGATGAAGCGGCAGCTGTTAATACAACAAAGTTAATAATTCCCGCTGCAAATGGAATACCAACTAAACCAAATAATTTAACATATGGACTTTCCGCAGGATCTAATTGATTCCAAGGTACAACTGACATAATTACTGCTAATGAACCGATATAGAATATTAATATACGGAAAGGTACGTTGTTAATTGCTTGTGGGATTGTTTTATATGGGTTCTTAGTTTCCCCTGCAGTGATACCGATTAACTCAATACCAATAAATGAGAAGATTGCCATTTGGAAGGCCATTAAGAAACCAGAGATGCCGTTAGGGAAGAATCCACCATAACGCCAAATATTCGATACACTTGCTGTACCGTAGTCAGTCTTCATTGCGAAGACAACCATCACAATACCTACAACAATTAACGCAATAATTGTTATTACTTTAATTAGTGATAACCAGAATTCTAGTTCACCAAATAGTTTGGCGCTGAATAAGTTCATGCCAACAAGTACAAGAATTGTAAATGCGACAGTTAACCAGTTCGGTATCGCTGGATACCAAAACTCAACATATTTCGCGACAGCTGTTACTTCAGCCATGCCTGAAATAATCCACGTGAGCCAATATGTCCAACCAACCATGAACCCTGCCATTGGACCGATGTGATGATGCGCGATATCCCCAAATGATTTAAATCCTAAATTAGATAATAAGATTTCTCCCATTGCACGCATAAACATAAATAATACGAAACCAACGATAATGTATGTAAGTAAAATCGATGGACCTGCTAAATGAATGGATGCACCGGCACCTAAGAATAAACCAGTACCAATCGCACCACCAATTGCAATCAGTTGTATATGCCTATTGCTTAACTCCCTTTGTAATTTATCTGCCATAATGTTCGTCCTTTCATGAGTATATACATGACTTAAGGTTATGACTGACTATAAATACCCTTAATAATTAGTTAAATAATTGTATTAAATTATGTAATTAATTTTTTGATAAAGTCCGTATAATTGTGTAAAAGTAAAAAGGCCATATAACAGTCCTTTTACGGTACAATGTTTTTAACGACAAAAA
>NZ_JAESMI010000172.1:0-602 GCF_017893095.1 Staphylococcus sp. GDX8P80P
GTTCGAGTCCCGTAGGAGTCATACAAACAGAAGTGAAATATCGCTTCTGTTTTTTTATGTATTATATAACTAATATTGAGGAGAGCTGTCCGAGTCTGGCCGAAGGAGCACGCCTGGAAAGTGTGTAAGCGCCATAAGCGTTTCAAGGGTTCGAATCCCTTGCTCTCCATAAGTTAAGCCCTATACAATAGAGTTTCAAGCTAGCAAGTGTCAAAAAAGTGTCAAGAAAATAATTCTCTGACACGTTGACCTTGCTTTTTTATTGTTAGTAAGTTGAAATGTATAGGGAAGTGGGACAGAATTCTTTTTAAATTCGTCGTCCGCTCTCAGCTTGCTTTGCTTGTGGAATTTTTTTATGAAATTCTCTCTGCTGGGGCCCCGAACCCCAACTTGCTTAGCTTGTAAAATCACTTTCGTGATTTTTTGTGTTGGGGCCCCGCCCGCAAGGATGACTAGAACTGAGAAAAGCTTGAGTTAAGCGCATTTTCAGTTCAGTCAGCTACTGCGAATTTGCAAATAGCATCATCATATTATTTATGTCCCAGCCTCTTACATATTCAATCATAAGATACGCTTAGTTTTTGGCATAATGAACATTTTTC
>NZ_JAESMI010000173.1:0-464 GCF_017893095.1 Staphylococcus sp. GDX8P80P
GTACAACGGATGATACGGGACATGTCACGATTACACCGACGAAACCTATTCCTGAAGGTAACGTCACTGCGAAGGCGACTGATAATGCAGAACATCCGAATAGTTCTACGTCTCAACCGAAAAAAGCAACTGACGTAACACCTCCGGTGAAACCTTCTGTTGTTGGAACTCTAGATGGCAAAGCAGGTACGAAAGACCCTGTTGAAGTTGTGACCGATCCGAATACTAAAGTGGAATTATTGGATAAAGATGGTAATGTTATTGGTTCGGGTACGACAGATAGTACGGGTCATGCGACAATTACACCAACGGTGCCTATTCCGGAAGGTAATGTCACTGTGAAAGCTACGGATAATGCGGAACATCCAAATAGTTCTACATCTGATCCTGTGAAAGCAACTGATACAACGCCACCAACTACTCCAACACTTGACACGGATTTAGGTGGTAAAGCTGGTACTCAA
>NZ_JAESMI010000174.1:0-449 GCF_017893095.1 Staphylococcus sp. GDX8P80P
CAAAATCGATTAGAACGCTACCCTGACGATTACTGTCACCTACCTAAAAGGTTAGTATATATGTTGAGTTGTCAATTTAAGTGCAACAACTCAGAATTTAAAATTTCATAAGATGTTTTCCAATTAAGACACTTTCTAGGACGATGGTTTATAGACTTTAAAGCATAATCCAACTCTTCTTGTGTTACCTTTGCAAAGTCTGTTTTCTTAGGGAAAAATTCTCTAAGTAATCCATTAGAATTTTCATTAGTTCCACGCTGCCAAGCAGAATATGGGTCAGCAAAATAGATATCGACCTCAAATTGAGATTCAATATTTTTGTAACATGAAAACTCTTTACCACGATCTACAGTAATCGTTT
The DNA here is from genome assembly GCF_017893095.1 of Staphylococcus sp. GDX8P80P. NCBI lineage: Bacteria > Bacillati > Bacillota > Bacilli > Caryophanales > Staphylococcaceae > Staphylococcus > Staphylococcus sp. GDX8P80P. The sequence goes on from NZ_JAESMI010000174.1 coordinate 362, forward strand.
TTACAGCGTTGTTAGGCAAAGATGAAATAAGTTGTTTTATAGCTACTTCCATTGATTTAGAAGAACGGTCAGGCATTAGAAAACAAAT
>NZ_JAESMI010000175.1:0-533 GCF_017893095.1 Staphylococcus sp. GDX8P80P
ATTTAATTCAAGATAGTTTAAATAAATAGAATGATATCGTTAGATGAATGTAGAACGATTGCAAAGAGCCTGGGACATCATTCCTAGAGAAATAGCCAGTAAATGAGTTTTAAAAAAATTCATTTACTGGCTTCTTTATTTACAATACTCCGAATTGTTGGCTCGCTTTGCTTGTAGAAACTGATTAACTCAGTTTCTCTGTGTTGGGGTCCTTCTTAGGGGACAGCTTCTAAAGAAATTCTTAGATGAACATTTTCTCATTCTGTTGTAATGCTTGCCTAGGGGGATGGGTCGAGCCGCGGTCTTGTAAAGTAGTTCTTAGATAGATATTCACTCGTTTAAGTTGTTTCGCTTTCCTGGGGTGCTATCTCTGAAGCAGCTCTTGGATGGATAATATTCTTTGGTTGCGACGCTTTCCTGTGGGAAAGGCTCTAAAGTAGTTCTTTGATTTTAATCATTAGAACTACTTACTTAAGTGTTTAAACACTTAAGTTCCTCGACCCCAACTTGCTTTGTTTGTAGATTTTCATATT
>NZ_JAESMI010000176.1:0-669 GCF_017893095.1 Staphylococcus sp. GDX8P80P
CCCTCATTTGTTGGTAATCCATATGGCTTACGAACAACACCACTTGTTGGTTCATATTTAGTAGCAGTAGCTGCTGGTTTTTTACCAGTTGTTACAGGTACATCAATATGATCTACACTTCCATCTGGATATGTCACTGTTACTGGGACATTTACTGTTCCTGGTGTAGTTCCATTTGGTAAATTACCTGGGTTATTAACTGTGATTACTGGTTGTTCCCCTGTTGTTGGGTATCCAGGAATTGTTACTGAACCAATTACATCGTCTGATGTTGTTGGTGTTCCATAATCGTGATTTACACCATTACTTGTTGGTTCATAAATCACTTTATCTTGTGTTGGTTTTTCTCCTGTCGTAACAGGTACTGTGATATGATCCACACTTCCATCTGGATAAGTTATTGTTACTGGGACATTTACTGTTCCTGGTGTAGTTCCATTTGGTAAGCTATTTGGATTATCAACTGTTACAACTGGTTGTTCTCCTGTTGTTGGGTATCCAGGAATTGTTACTGAACCAATCACTTCATCTGATGTTGTTGGTGTTCCATAATCATGATTTACACCTTCACTTACTGGTTCGTAAATTACTTCGTCAGGTGTTTCATCGTCTTTAGTAACAACAGTTACTGTCACATGATCTTGTGTGCCATCTGGATATGTCACTGTT
>NZ_JAESMI010000177.1:0-384 GCF_017893095.1 Staphylococcus sp. GDX8P80P
TTTATTTATAATACTTCGTATTGTTGGCTCGCTTTCTTAGGGGACAGCTTCAGCCTGTAGTCTTCTAAAGAAATTCTTAGATGCATATTCACTCATTATAGTTGCGACGCTTTCCTGTGGGAAAGGCTCGTGCCTATAGTCACTCGACACTTTCTTTTCCACTAGGAGTCGCGCAACGCCATTTATTATCCATCTTTAGAGCTACTTACCTAAGTGTTAAAGCACTTAGGCTCTTTGAAACTACTGCTCCCCTAGGAGTCTCCGCAACTCTGTTTCGTAATCTATCTTAGAACTATTTACGTAAGTGTGTGAGCACTTACATTCATCAATCGTTCTTACTCCCTCAGGCGTCACACAACGTCATTCGTCATTCATCTTTAGAAT
>NZ_JAESMI010000018.1:0-27527 GCF_017893095.1 Staphylococcus sp. GDX8P80P
AAATTCTACAAGCAAAGCAAGCTGGGAGTCGGGGCCCCAGCAAAGAGAATTTCACTAAGAAATTCTACAAGCAAAGCAAGCTGGGAGTCGGGGCCCCAGCAAAGAGAATTTCATTAAGAAATTCTACAAGCAAAGCAAGCTGGGAGTCGGGGCCCCAGCAAAGAGAATTTCATTATGAAATTCTACAAGCTAAGCAAGCTGGGAGTGAACACGAATTTTAAAAGAATTCTGTCCACTCCCTTTTTTAGTTGTGCAACATCCTGGAAATGTTTTTATACTACTACTAAAATGAAAGCATCTATACATGAAAGGATGGTGTAAATATGGATAATGCTTTTATTGCATTAGACTTTGAAACAGCAAATGGTAAACGTACAAGTATCTGTTCTGTTGGTATGGTTAAAGTTGTCAATAATGAGATTGTTGAATCCTTTTACACTTTAGTCAATCCATTTGATTATTTCTCAAAGACGAATATAAATGTTCATGGTATTACACCTGAGGATGTCAATAATGCGCCGAGTTTTGACTATGTATATCCCTATATGATGCAATTTATTGATAACTTACCTGTTGTTGCACATAATGCTGCCTTTGATATGAATGTACTTCACCAAAGTTTAAAACAATTAAATATTGAAACTCCGTCAATGATTTACTTTTGTTCATATCAACTTGCTAAACGTACGATTGATGCATATCGCTATGGTCTTAAACATTTAATGAATCATTATCAATTAGACTTTCATGGTCATCATGATGCGCTCAATGATGCCAAAGCATGTGCAATGATTACATTTAGATTATTAAAGCATTATGATAATTTGCAAAGTATGCTCCAAATTTATGGTAAAAATTTAAAAGATAAAGGCTAGCGCATGATGTGAAATGTATTTTGATAAGCAAAGTACATTTTAACGGCATTGACCTTTATCTTTAAATAAAATCATAGATTGTCATATTTTTATATGTTGATTGTTCTAAATTCCCTACTGTGACACCAATTAACCTTATTGGAATATCGGGATCCTTTAATTCGTTATATAAATCATAAGCAACATTGTATATATCAATATCACTATTAACCGGTTCTCTTAAGCTTCTTTGTTTTGAAAATGTTTCATACTGATATGTTTTTAATTTAACTGTTACAGTGCTACCTGATTTTTGCAATTTAGTTAAACGTTCTGCTGTTTTTCCAGATAGTTCCCATATCTTCTGCAATATGACTTCATCATCATTGACATCAGTTGAAAACGTGCGTTCAGTTCCCACGGATTTACGCACTCTCTTCGCTTTCACTTCACTATGATCAATACCTCTGGCTTTCTGATATAAGCCACGACCTCTTTTTCCAAACCAACGTATTAAGTCAAATTCTGTTTTATCATATAAATCCTTCCCTGTGTAGATATCATGATGATGCATTACTTTTTTCGAGGCTTTGCCCACACCTGGAAAGTCACCAATATCTAAATTCATTAAAATATCATTTACATTATTATAATCTATAACCATCATGCCATTCGGTTTGTTCATACCACTTGCTAATTTTGCTAAGAATTTATTATACGAAACACCTGCAGATGATGTTAAACCCGTTTGTTCAAAAATATCACGACGAATAAAGCTTGCAATTTTTGATGCCGGTAAGTCAGATCTGACTAAATGTGTAATATCTAAATATGCTTCGTCGAGTGACATTGGCTCAACGATATCTGTGTAACTTTTAAATATAGACATAATAATAGCAGAAGCTTCTCTATAGGCATCAAATCTTGCGCTGACATAATAACCATTGGGGCATAATTTATGGGCTTGAGACATTGGCATTGCTGAATGAACACCATATTTTCGCGCTTCATATGATGCAGTAGAAACCACGCCGCGTGTACTCGCCTTTCCACCAACGATCACTGGTTTCCCTTTTAATTTAGGATTATCTCGCATTTCTACTTGTGCAAAAAAGTAATCCATATCTATATGTATAATTCTTCTTTCAGCCATTGTCTCACCTCTTTAAAAAATAAGCCTCAACGTAATTATAATGTGAAATCCTTCAAAACTCATGAAATGTGCACATATATAATCATATTGAGACTTATGATTTATTCAAACTCATTATTAACTTGTATAGGACGCTGGTAATACATAATTAATCCTTCATCGGATGGATGAATGTACTCAAATTTATTCGTAAACGTAATACCTACTAGATATAAATCTATTAGACAATACCCGAAATGAATACTTAACATGATGATAATTGAAGAGTACGTATAATAACTAAATATCAACATTAATAGACCAGTGATGATGACCATTGGAGCTAACATAATTGTGCAAAATTGCCATTTGTTAAAACATTTTTTTGAAATATGTACTAATAGAAATCCTTTTTTATATTTTAATTTAGGCTGTTCACCCTTTGAAAAAATAAAAAACGAAAGTCTGTGAATCAATTCATGTAATCCTAAAATAACAACAAAACCTAAAAATCCGTAGAGTAAATTAGCTAAAAAAGTTTGCTCATGAATAGTTGTAAACATAAACGCCCACTTGTATGTAAACAAAATCATAAATAAAACCACGACCAATTGGGTTGTAATAAACTTAGGTAAATTGATTCGACTAGGCGAAAAATCAAATTTTTGCACAAAAATGACCTCCAATCTTTCTTAATTTCAACCATAGTATACACAGTCTATATCGAGAAAAAAACCTTTTCTATAAGATTTAATGCGCTGTAATCATTTCTTAATATTCGTATTATGAAATATCACGTATCATTTTCTTTCAAACAATGCTACTGTTTCTACATGTGTTGTTTGTGGGAACATGTCGACCGGTGTAATTTCTTTCAACTCATATTGTGTGTCTAAAATTTGTGCATCCCTTTGTTGCGTTGAAGGGTTACATGAAATATACACAATACGCTTAGGATTAAGTTTCAGTAAAGTTTGTAAGAATGTTTCATCACAGCCTTTACGCGGCGGGTCTACCATTACAACATCCGGTCTGATACCTTGTTGTTTCCATTTTATAATGACCTCTTCAGCTTTACCACAGACAAAAGTTGTATTTTCAAATCCATTTAAAGTCGCATTTTGCTGTGCATCCTTAATCGCAGATGGCACAACTTCAACACCATACACATGTTTAGCTACTGGTGCCATGTATAAACCTATCGTACCAATACCACAGTATGTATCGAGCACTGTTTCTTCTCCTGTTAACTGCGCATACTCAATTGCTTTTTGATATAATTTCTCAGTTTGAGATGAATTAATTTGGTAGAATGATTGATCACTAATCTTAAATGTTGTATCGCTAAGTTGATCTACAATTCTGTCTTTACCATATAATGTTATAGATTGTTGACCCATAATAACATTAGAATGGCTGTTATTAATGTTTTGCTTAATACTCGTAATGTTAGGAAATGTTTGTTTTAACTTTTCCACTAGAATTGAAGCGTCTTTAAAATGTTTTCCATTGGTTACAAAGATAACCATCATATCATCAGTATAATAGCCTGTGCGAATAACTAGATGTCTTAACAATCCACTTTTAGTACGTTCATTATAGATACTAATACGATATTCTTTAATCCATTGTTTAACGTGATTCATAATATCTTGATGTATATCATCTTGGATTAAACAACTATCCATATCAATAATATCGTGACTTCGTTGTCGATAATATCCCATGATTGCTTGTCCATTTTTATCGGTACCAATAGGTAGTTGTGATTTGTTTCTATAATGCCATGGATTATCCATTCCAACAGTTTTATGAATGGTTGTATCGGTAAATTGTGCTTTTCTATGGAAGAGATTAATCACTTGTGATTGTTTCATTGCCAATTGCGCTTCATAAGTCATATGTTGTAATTGACAACCACCGCACTTCCAATAATATTTGCATGGTGGTTCAACGCGATGCTCACTCGGTTTCACAACTTGAAGTAGTTTACCTATCGCGAAATTTTTCTTTACTTTGATAATTTTGTATTCAATTTCTTCTCCAATTAACGCATTTGGCACAAAAATTGGGTAACGATCGATTTTGATAACACCATGCCCTTCGTGCGTTAAATCAACAACATTACCATGGTTAATTGCATTTTTACTTATTGTTTCCATTATTTCACCCCACATAAAAAGAGGTTGGAGTAGTTTAACCTAGGTTTGTTTTTCATACCCAAGATATTAAAACTATTGCTCAACCTCTTCAACTGTATAAATTACTCTGATATTTCATTATTTCTTATAATCTCTTCATTTGATGGTTTTTCTTCAATGATACCATCTTCAACTTGCTGATCTTCAGTTAACTCCTCGTTGTATATATCCTTTGGTGTGCATACTTCGATATGACGCTTTAAATTCAAGAAATTAGCTGGTAATTTACCGCCATATTCTCCATCTACATTCAATTGCATTTCTGTAAATGATGAAATATTAATAGATGTTGCCTTTTCATAGATGACTTTTGGATGTTTGATGTGTTCTCCGCGAGACGCTAATGTCATGATATGTCCTAATTCAGCCAAGTTAGCCTTTTCAACAATAATCAATGTAAAATGACCATCGTCTAATTTCGCGTCCGGAACTAATTTCTCAAAGCCTGCCATAGAGTTCGTAAGTCCTAATAAGAACAATAATGCTTCACCTTGAAAGACTTGATTATCATATTCTATTCTTAAATCTACCGCTTTCATTTGAGGTAACATTTCAAAACCTTTAATGTAATACGCGAAAGGACCCACGATAGACTTTAAGCGACTTGGCGTTTCGTAGGACACTTGCGTTAATTGTCCGCCGGCTGCTAAATTGATAAAGTAGCGGTTATTCATCTTACCAATATCAACTTTCGTTGTATGATTATCAATGATGACATCAACCGCCCCCATAATATCGCTTGGTAAATGTAAGGCTCTACCGAAATCATTCACCGTCCCCATAGGAATAATACCTAATTTGGGGCGATTAGGTTGCTCCGCGATACCATTTACCACTTCATTAAGCGTGCCATCTCCACCAGCAGCTATGATAATATCATAATCTCTTTTAAGTGCACGTTCCGCTTCAAGTGTTGCGTCTCCTTCACGCTCTGTTGCATAAGCACTTGTTTCGTAACCGGCACGTTCTAATTTTATTAAAACATCTGGTAAAGTTCTTTTGAAGAGTTCCTTTCCAGAAGTTGGATTATAAATGATTCTTGCACGTTTTCTCATAAATTATCCCTCATCTTTTTATACATATTCTTATATTAAATGATTTATAAGAGAGTTGGAAGTATTTAAATCAATAAACTTTGAAATACATCCTATATATTATCAGTCATATGGTGATTGTAAATCTTATATTACACCGGGTGCTAGCGCTTAAAATGTACCAAAATTAAAAGGGAGCGGGACAGAATTCTTTTGAATTCGTCGTCCCACCCCCGCAAGGATGACTAGAACTGAGAAAAGCTTGATTTAAGCGCCTTCTCAGCTCAGTCAGCTACTGCGAATTTGCTAAATAGCATTATTATATTATTTTTTCCCAGACTGTTAATTAATCATTGAATGACATACAAATGCATCATCTAATTAACGTTTATCTAATTCTTGTTTTAAAATTTGGTTTACTTTTTGAGGGTTAGCTTGGCCTTTAGATGCTTTCATAATTTGACCAACTAAGAAGCCCATCGCTTTGCCTTTACCATTTTTATAATCTTCAACTGATTGTGGATTATTGTCTAACGCCTCTGTAACAAATTGAGTTAAAGTAGCCTCATCAGAGATTTGTACTAAACCTTTGTCTTCCATAATTTGTTTAGCATCTCCACCATTTTCAGCTAACTCTGGGAAGACTTTTTTAGCGATTTTACTACTCATTGTACCGTCTTCAATAAGTTTAATCATACCAGCAAGGTTTTCTGGCGTTAATTGAGTATCTTGTAACTCAACTTGATTTTTATTTAAATATTCATTAACGCCACCCATTAACCAGTTAGATGTTAATTTAACATCGGCACCTTGGTCTATAGCACCTTCAAAGAAATCTGACATTTCTTTAGTAAGTGTTAAGACGTGGGCATCGTATTCTGGTAATCCTAAGTCATTAACGTATTTCGCTTTACGTTCGTCTGGTAATTCAGGAATTGTTTCACGTACGCGTGCTTTCCATTCATCATCAACGTATAAAGGTACGATATCAGGTTCTGGGAAGTAACGATAGTCATCTGAACCTTCTTTAACACGCATTAAGATTGTTTTACCAGTTGATTCATCGAAACGTCGTGTCTCTTGTCCAATAGTACCACCGTTCAATAATTCTTCCTCTTGGCGTTTTTCTTCATATTCTAAACCTTTTCTTACATAGTTAAATGAGTTAAGGTTTTTCAATTCAGTTTTAGTACCGAATTCTTTTTGTCCATAAGGACGTAATGAAATGTTGGCATCACAACGTAATGAGCCTTCTTCCATTTTACAGTCCGATACGCCAGTGTATTGGATGATTGAACGTAATTTTTCTAGGTAAGCATATGCTTCTTTTGGAGATCTGATATCCGGTTCAGAAACAATTTCGATTAATGGTGTACCTTGACGGTTTAAGTCAACTAATGAATAACCATCTTTATGTGTTGATTTACCAGCATCTTCTTCCATGTGAAGACGTGTGATTCCAATACGTTTAGTTTCACCATCTACCTCGATATCAATATATCCATTTTCGCCGATAGGTTGATCAAATTGAGAAATTTGATATGCCTTTGGATTGTCTGGATAGAAATAGTTTTTACGGTCAAATTTAGAATTTGTCGCAATGTCCATATTTAAAGCCATTGATGCACGCATAGCCCAGTCTACAGCACGTCTATTAACGACTGGTAATACACCAGGATATGCTAAGTCAATAACATTTGTATTTGAGTTAGGTTCAGCTCCAAAATGTGCTGGTGATGGAGAGAACATTTTTGAGTCTGTTTTTAGCTCAACGTGAACTTCAAGTCCGATAACTGTTTCAAAATGCATTATTTCCACTCCTTATAATTTTTCATATGCGTCATGTAAGTTGAATTGTGTTTCATATTGATATGCCACACGATATAACGTCTTTTCATCAAAAGGTTTACCGATAAATTGTAAGCCGATTGGTCTACCGTTTGATTGCCCACAAGGAACAGAAATACCTGGTAAACCAGCTAAGTTAACAGGTGTAGTTAATAAGTCATTAGCATACATAGTTAAAGGATCATCAATTTCATCACCTAAGTTAAATGCAGTTGTTGGTGCTGTTGGTCCTACAACTACGTCATAGTTTTCAAATACTTTATCAAAGTCATTTTTAATCAATGTTCTAACTTTTTGTGATTTTTTATAGTATGCATCATAATATCCAGAACTTAACGCGAAAGTACCTAAGAAGATACGGCGTTTAACTTCAGCTCCAAAACCTTCAGATCTAGACATTTTATATAATTCTTCTAATGTTTGAGCTTCTTTAGAATGGTAACCATAACGAATACCATCAAAGCGAGCTAAGTTTGCTGATGCTTCAGATGACGCAATAACATAATATGATGGAATACCATATTTAGTATTTGGAAGTGAAACTTCTTCAACTTCTGCACCTAAAGATTTAAGTGTCTCAACTGCATTCTTAACAGCTTCTTTAACATCTTCATTGATACCTTCACCTAAATACTCTTTTGGTAACGCTACTCTTAAACCTTTAATATCTTTACCAATATCTGATGTGAAGTCAACGTCTTCAACTGGTGCACTTGTAGAGTCATTTCTATCAACGCCAGAAATCGTTTCTAACACAATAGCGTTATCTTTAACATTACGTGTAATTGGTCCTATTTGATCTAGTGATGATGCAAATGCAACTAATCCGAAACGTGAAACACGTCCATAGGTTGGTTTCATACCTACGACACCACAATATGCTGCTGGTTGACGAATTGAGCCACCAGTATCTGACCCTAAACTAAACGGTACTAATCCCGCTGCAACTGCTGCTGCTGAACCACCAGATGAACCACCTGGTACAGCTTTATGATCGAATGGATTAACTGTTTGTTTAAAGTATGATGTTTCTGTAGAACCACCCATAGCAAACTCATCCATGTTAAGTTTACCAATCAAAATGGCATTTTCATCATGTAATTTATTCATTACAGTTGATTCATAAATAGGAACAAATCCTTCTAACATTTTACTTGCACATGTTGTTTCCACGTCTTTAGTAATAATGTTGTCTTTGATTCCCATTGGAATACCAAACAATTTACCTTCCATTTGGCCTTTTGCTTGTAATTCATCTAATTCTTTAGCTTTTTTAATTGCATTATCTTTATCTAATGCTAAAAATGATTTAATTGTAGGATCCGTTTCTTCAATTGCATCATAGATGTCTTTGACAACTTCTGAAGGCTTAATCTCATTGTTTTTAATCATTTCTGATAATTTTTCAACTGATTCATAACGAATACTCATCTTAAGCTTCCTCCTCATTCATGATAGCTGGTACTTTAAATTGACCATTTTCTGTCTCTTTAGCATTTTTTAATGCAAGTTCTTGAGGAATGCCCTCGATTGCTTCATCATCACGTAACACATTTTGTAAATCTAATACGTGATACGTTGGTTCAATACCTTCTGTATCTGCTGTATCATTTTGCTTAGCAAAATCTAAGATACTTTCAAGTGTATTAGCCATTTCTTCAGTTTCTTCTTCAGAAATTTGAAGTCTTGCTAAATGTGCTATATGTTCAACCTCTTCGCGTGTAACTTTAGTCATTTATTAAAAGCCTCCTTATTACTCATTCATCATAAAATTGTATCAAATTTTCACTTAAAAATCTAAATATTTATTGAATCAACACTACGGTAAAGCATTGTGAATGGTTAATTGATAGAAAAACAAGATCTTTTTGCACCACAATTGATGTAACTCAATTATAATTTTCGAGATATATGTGGTCTATATTTTGCATTTAAGGACATTAAACATTTAAATATTCACATCACACACAATAAGATTGTTAAATTTCACTTTTTAAAAACCCTTTATTATCAAGTGTTTAAAGTGTTTTTCTTTTTAAAAATAAAAATTAACACTTCTCTAAACCATTCATCACATTGTATAATATTACATGTAACTAAATTAATTAAAAAGGTTGCATACATATGTATTTAAAATTTATCAAAGTTTATTGAACATCTATGCATCTACTTCATAAAATCAAAGGGGGTATTTCTATATGCTTATTTTAGGAGCAAGCTTACCTAGTCAAGTGAATACCAATTGGCAAACATACATAATGATTGCGGTTTATTTTATTATTTTGCTTATTATTGGTTATTACGGCTACAAGCAAGCTACGGGTAACTTAAGTGAATATATGCTTGGTGGTCGAAATATCGGACCATATATTACAGCATTATCTGCCGGTGCATCAGACATGAGCGGTTGGATGATTATGGGGCTTCCAGGTTCAGTCTATAGCACAGGCCTATCAGCAATTTGGATAACAATCGGACTTACATTAGGTGCCTATGTCAACTACCTTATTGTGGCACCAAGATTGAGAGTGTATACAGAAGTGGCAGGCGATGCAATCACCCTTCCTGATTTCTTCAAAAATCGACTTAATGATAAAGAAAATATTATTAAAATTATTTCTGGTTTAATCATTGTAGTATTCTTCACATTATATACTCACTCTGGCTTTGTATCGGGTGGTAAGCTGTTTGAAAGTGCATTTGGATTAAACTATCACTTTGGATTACTACTCGTTGCTGTCATCGTGATTGCCTATACTTTCTTCGGAGGTTACTTGGCTGTATCGATTACCGATTTCTTCCAAGGCGTCATTATGTTAATCGCGATGGTTATGGTTCCTATCGTTGCTATGTTGCAACTTAATGGTTGGGATACTTTTTCTCGAGTAGCTGAAATGAAACCAACGAATATGGACTTATTTAGAGGTACGACTACACTTGATATTATTTCTCTATTTGCTTGGGGTCTAGGTTATTTTAGTCAACCTCACATCATTGTAAGATTTATGTCTATAAAGTCACATAAAATGTTACCTAAAGCACGTCGTTTAGGTATTAGTTGGATGACAGTTGGCCTACTAGGTGCTGTAGGCGTTGGTTTAACTGGTATTGCGTTTATACCAGACAATCACGTTAAGATGGATGATCCTGAAACGTTATTCATCATTATGAGTCAAATTTTATTTCACCCGTTAGTAGGTGGTTTCTTATTAGCTGCCATTCTTGCAGCAATTATGAGCACGATTTCATCACAATTATTGGTTACTTCAAGTTCCTTAACAGAAGACTTCTATAAATTAATTCGTGGTGAAGAACGCGCAAAATCACATCAAAAAGAATTCGTATTGGTTGGTAGACTTTCTGTATTAGCGGTTGCCATTGTTGCTATCGCAATTGCATGGTCTCCTAATGACACGATTCTGAATTTGGTTGGTAATGCTTGGGCAGGTTTTGGCGCATCTTTCAGTCCATTAGTATTATTCTCACTTTACTGGAAGAAGTTAACTCGAGCTGGTGCGATTAGTGGTATGGTAGCTGGTGCGCTCGTGGTCATTATATGGATTGTATGGATTAAACCTCTAGCTGGTATCAATGAAATTTTTGGCATGTATGAGATCATTCCAGGTTTCTTAGTTAGTGTTATTGTTACCTATGTTGTTAGTTTGTTAACGCAACATCCTGGTGACTTTGTTGAACGAGACATTGAGAAAGTTAAATCAATTGTTCGTGAAAAATAGCATGATTATATTAAAAACTACGGATAGCCTATCATTTAGGCATTATCCGTAGTTTTTTAATTAATTATTATAAATATGAACTTGAGGTTCTTTGTCCTCTTTAGATTTACTAATTAGAGCTCTTGGCGTATTGCCATCTTTAATGCGAATTTCATAACTATCGATATTATCAAAATATTTCTGCGCTTGTTCTGTAACATACTGCGTAATACCAATCGTCTCAGCTTGACCATAGTAATCAATCGGTAAGTCTATTGTTAATTGGGTTGGTTTCTTACCTTCAAATTTCACTTTACCTACTGCTTGCGTAAAATTAGTAAAGTAAGATTGTAGATTATTATTGAATTGCTTGAAATTATTATTTAAATTCTCATTATACTTTTCAGCTGTTGATGAAGGTAAGAGTGCTGAAACTTGATCAATTTTATTCCATTTATTAATTTTAGTTTGGTCATCATCCACTGTAGTATTGGCGATGAATTCACCTGGAGTAATTGAATTTTGATCTGATTGTTTATAAATCGCAAAATGAATAGGAATATCTTTAAGGTCATCATTGGCTCTTAATCTCGTTAAGATTTCGGATGCCATTTGTTTACCTTGTTTTTCAATTTCCTTATCATCAAGTTCCTTACTATAAGTTTCTCCATCTTTTTCTTTTTGATAGTAATAAACACTATTCATGGCTAAACCAATTGTCATACCTTTTATATTTTTGCCTTTAGTATCACTACTATCATAGAAATCTTGTTCAAGTATGTTAGATAAATACGCAGGTGATTGTTCTGCGATTTTTTCTGGATCATCCTCACCTTTATGTGATGGATTCAAACCTAAATTTTCACTCGCATTGTTTGATTCCTTCTCTTTATCACTCATCTTATCTATTTCTTTTTTAGTGTATTTAGGATTTAAGTAACTATTAATCGTATCTTTATCTAAATATTGACCGTCTTGATATAGATAGTCGTCAGTTGGAAAGACATCTTTACTTAATTTCAATAAACCACTTTCAAAATCATCACCATTGTAGCTATTTGCCATATTATCTTGTAATACGCCACGCGCCTTGCTTTCTTTAAATGGCAGAATCGTACGGTAATTATCACCTTGTACATTTTTATCTGTTGCTATTGTCTTAACATTATTTGAGTCTGATTTTGTTTCTTGCTTATTTACAGATTGATTATTTTTATTATCATTGTCATTGCCACATGCCGCTAACAGCACAAGCGACGTTAAAATTAAAAATAGGGTCCGCTTCATTGCCGTTCTCCTCTAACTTGATATTTCATTTTGTTTTGCCACAAATTGTTCTTCTGTCCAAATTTCAGTACCAAACTTTTCAGCCTTAGTTAATTTAGAACCAGCATCTTCACCCGCAATTACTAAATCCGTATTTTTTGTTACACTACTTGTAACTTTCGCACCTTGTAATTCTAACCAAGCGGATGCTTCTTTGCGTGTTAACTGTTGTAATTTCCCTGTTAAAACGATGGTTTTATCTTTAAAATCAGGGTGACCTTCTATGTCCGACGTCTTAATTCCATTATAAACCATATTGACATCTTTGTTTTTTAATTTTTCAATCAATGCTTTTATATCTTCATTTTCTAAATAAGTCACTACTGATTGTGCCAATTTATCACCAATGTCATGTATACTAATAAGTTCCTCTTCGGTCACTTCAAGCAAACGATCCATTGTTTCATATTTCTCAGCTAAAACTTGACTCGCTTTTACACCTAGATGGCGAATACCTAAACCAAATAGCAAATGCTCTAATGAATTGGCTTTAGCATCATCAATAGCTTTAAGTAAATTGTCTACTTTTTTAGAACCCATGCGCTCTAGTGGTAATAAATCATCTTCAGTTAAGTAGAAAATGTCAGCCACATCTTTAATCACTTCATGATGATAGAGTTGTTGGATTATTTTTGTGCCTAAACCATCTATATTCATAGCCTGACGTGATACAAAGTGAATTAACCCTTCAACTAGTTGTGCTTGGCACTTTGGATTAATACAACGTAATGCAACTTCACCCTCGATTCTTACCAATTCATGACCACAACTTGGACAATGCGTAGGCATAGAATAAGGTGACGTACCTTCAGGACGACGCTCCGTGATACTTCTTACAACTTCTGGAATGATGTCACCAGCTTTTTTAACTACGACGCTATCTCCAATTCTAATATCACGTTCACGTATTAAATCTTCATTATGTAGTGATGCTCTAGAAACTGTTGTTCCAGCAACACGTACTGGATTGAGAATTGCCGTTGGTGTCACAACGCCTGTTCTACCAATACTTAACTCAATATCTTGTAATGTTGTAACTACTTCTTCAGCTGGGAACTTATATGCAATAGCCCATCTTGGAGATTTCTGTGTGTATCCCATTTCATCTTGTTGCTCTATGTCGTTTACTTTTATTACAATACCATCAATATCATAAGGTAGTTGTTCACGTTGATTTGTCCATTTCTCAATGTATGCTAATACACCTTCAATATCATCAACACGTGCACGTTCATGATTTGTCTTAAATCCTAAGCGATCTAACTCATCTAACGCACCACTTTGAGTGGTTGCTTTAAAATCTGTAAAATCATTGACACTGTATAAAAATACGCTCAATTTACGTTTAGCAGCTAGTTTCGGATCGAGTTGTCTTAATGAACCTGCTGCAGCATTACGTGGATTCGCAAATGGTTGTTCATCATTTTTTTCTTTTTCTTCATTGAGTCTTATGAAAGAACTACGTGGCATATAAGCTTCACCACGCACTTCAAAACTAAGCGGCTCATTAATTTTCAATGGAATCGCATGTATGGTACGTAAATTTTCAGTGATATCTTCCCCTGTCGTTCCATCACCTCGTGTCAAACCTTGAACGAAACGACCATCTACATATTTGAGTGATACAGCTAGACCATCAATTTTCAATTCACACATATATTCAACTTTACCAACTTGTTCACGAATACGTTGATCAAATCGACGCAGCTCTTGCTCGTTGAAAGCATTACCTAAACTTAACATTGGTGTATCATGGTTCACTTTCTCGAACGATGATTGCACCTCTCCACCTACACGAACGGTAGGTGAATCAGGTGATTTTAATTCAGGATGTGCTTCTTCAATATCGATTAATTCACGTAATAATTTATCATATTCACTATCAGGTACAGAAGGATTATCTTGTACATAGTATTCATAGCCATATTGATTTAATAAATCATGTAACGCTTTCACACGATTTTGGATATTGTCCATACATTAATCCTCCTTTTTCTCGATTGGCGCAAATTGTGCTAAGAGACGTTTAGGCCCCTCTGATTTAAATATAATGTCCAATTCAACAGAACCATTTTTCTCATTGACATTGCTTACCATGCCTTCGCCCCATGCTTTATGAGTCACTTTATCTCCAACATTCCAGTCAGAAGCTGAAACTTGTTTTTTTGATGATGTAGTACGTTTGCTAAATCCACGTTTAGGTTGTTTTGATGTTTTAGGCGTAATCGTTTGACGTTGTTGCTTAGCTGGCGTTTCTAATAAATCTTCAGGAATTTCACGTAAGAATCTTGAAGGCATATTAGATTGTGAACGACCGTACAACATACGGGATGTCGCATGCGTAATATATAATACTTCTTCAGCTCTAGTTATGGCCACATAACAAATACGACGTTCTTCCTCCATTTCATGGTCGTCATCACTCTTAATTGCACGAATATGAGGAAATAGTGATTCTTCCATTCCCATTAAGAATACGACTGGGAATTCTAATCCTTTCGCAGAGTGCATTGTCATAAGTGTTACGCCATTTTCAATTTGCGCTTCATCAATATCCGCTACTAATGATAAATCTGTTAAAAAGTTAATAAGTGATTGTTCTTCTAAAGGGGTATTCTCTTCATAATCTTTTGGTACGGACATAAACTCATCGATATTCTCTAATCTACTACGTGACTCTATCGTTTGTTCACGTTCAAGCATGTCTCTATATCCTGATTTATCTAAGATTTCAACAACAATTTCACTTACTTCTAGAAATTCCTGTTCTTTGATTAAGTTTTGAATCAGTTCATAAAACTTAATACATTCTTGCGTTACTTTTTTCGAAAGACCAATAAAGTCTACTTCTGCCAAAGCATCAAACATACTAATATTATTATCCATCGCATAGCGTTGAATTTTCTCAACAGATGAAGGGCCAATGCCGCGTTTAGGCACATTAATGACACGTTGTAAACTGATATCGTCATTACTATTGGCAACTATTCTTAAATAACTTAGCAAGTCTTTGATTTCTTTACGGTCATAGAACTTTTGACCACCAACCATCGTATAAGGAAGATTAGATTTCATAAATGTTTCCTCTAAGACACGTGATTGAGCATTTGTTCGATAAAGTATTGCCATATCACTATAATCTTTTCCAGCTTTACGGTGCTTCATAATTTCTCTAACTACATATTCAGCTTCATCACGTTCTGTCATCGCTTCATAGTATTTGATTTTTTCGCCACCTGTATTTGCTGTCCATAACCCTTTTGGTTTTCTCTCTGAATTATGTTTGATGACCTCATTGGCTGCAGTTAAAATCGTCTTAGTCGAACGATAATTTTGTTCTAAAAATATTGTTTTAGCATTAGGATAATCTTCTTCAAATGATAAGATATTTTGAATATCTGCACCTCTCCAGCCATAAATAGACTGATCTGAGTCACCAACTACACAAAGATTTTTGAATTTACTAGCTAATAACTTCACTAAAGTATATTGCGCTTTGTTCGTATCTTGGTATTCGTCTACATGAATGTATTGGAATTTGTTCTGATAGTATTCAAGTGCATCTGGAATACGTTCAAATAGCTGAATTGTCTTCATAATCAAATCATCAAAATCAAGTGCTTCATTACGCGTCAATTGACGTTGATATCCACTATAAACCGTAGCAACCATTTGTGAATGGAAGTCATTCGCCTCATTAATTGCATCTTCAGGTGTTTTGAGTTCATTCTTCAAATTACTAATTGCACCAATAAACATTCTTGGTTCAAAACGTTTACTGTCGATATTTTCATTTTTAAGGACATCTTTAATGACAGATTTTTGATCAGTTGGATCAATAATTGTAAAATTACGTTCAATGCCTATTCTATCTGCATCACGTCGCAATATTCTTACGCACATAGAGTGGAAGGTAGACATCCAAATCACTTGTGCCTCTTCACCTACTAATTGTTCAACACGTTCTTTCATTTCTTTAGCGGCTTTATTAGTAAAAGTGATCGCTAATATATTGTAAGGAGAAACGTCTTTTTCATCTAATAAATAGGCGATACGATGCGTTAACACTCTCGTTTTACCTGAACCAGCGCCGGCCATAATTAACAATGGACCTTCTGTCGTTCTTACCGCTTCACTTTGCTCTTTATTCATATGATCAACTAATGAATTCATTTATTAGACTCCTTTTTTATTTTTACTGTTTTTATCGCTTTTTTAATGTCTTCATAAATAATATTACCTACTACAATAGTGTCTGCATGTTGTGACATTTCTCTAGCTTGTTCAATAGACGTAATACCACCGCCATACACCAGTTGCGTATTCGTTAATAAACGTGATGCAGCTTCAACCGTCGCAACATCACCATATTCTCCACTATATTCAATGTACATCATTGGCAATTTATACATCTCATTAACCATTTGTGCATATGCCTCTACATCTTCAATATCTAAATTCGTATTAGCCTGTGTTAGTTGTGCTACTTTACTATTTGGATTAAGCACGAGATAACCTTCTAACACAACTTCATCAAAATTAACCATAAAACCGAATTGTTTCAAGGCTTGATGCATTATCCCGTTATGATATGTCGTATCCTGACTATTTAACACTGTAGGTACAAAATAAAAATCAAAGCCCGGAATAATACTTTCAATATTAGATATTTCAAGAACTAATGGTAATGGATATCTTCTTACTCTACTCATCAAATGAATGACATTATCTTCAGTAACATTATCTGTGCCACCAATCATGATAGCATCTGTATTTGACATACATAGTGTATCTAAATCGTTATCACTAATTTCTTTTGCAGGATCTAATTTGAACACATGTTGCCACGCTTTAATGTCATACATAATCCCTTAACTCCTTTTTTTAACATACACCAAATTATATCATTTTTAGGGTGCCAATTCTAAATAGAATCATTGGAATTTATACAGTTTATAAGGAAAACAAATTATAATTATTTGCAGTTACACTTGTGAAAAAAATTAATTTTAAACCTATATTTATAAACAGTTATCCCTTCGCATTGAACGTACAGATAAAATGCTCCCTCCAAAACATTCAAATGAATGACCGTTTCGAAGGGAGCAATTCACGTTATAACTTAGCGTTTAACGTTATGATATATTATTTTTTCGTTTCTATATTTAGTCGTTCCAAAATCATCGTATACGCATCATTACCCCATTGTAATGAACGCTTCACTCTGGAAATTGTTGCTGTTGAGGCGCCAGATTCCTTTTCGATAGTAGCATAGGTATAGCCCTGTTTAATCATCTTAGCAACTTGTAGTCTTTGAGATAACGATTGAAGTTCATTAACAGTGCATAAATCATCAAAAAATTGATAACATTCTTCTCTATTTTCAAGTGTAAGAATTGCATCAAAAAGTTCATCTAACGCTTGTCCTCGTAATTTCTCTATTTGCATCTCAAACAACCCCTATAATCCGTTTTCAATATACTCTCATTTTAACGCATTAAATAGTTAAAGTGTAGTATTTTAAATGAAAACAGTCACTTATTATTCTAATCCTGCACGTTTGAAAATAGTATCAACTTGATTTAAATGGTGTTCAGGGTTGAAACATTCATCTAATTCATCTTTAGAAAGTACATTTGTAATCGTTTCATCTTTCTCTAACAATTGACGGAAAGGTGTTTTCGTTTCCCAAGATTCCATCGCTTTAGGTTGTACTTTATCATAAGCTTCTTCACGAACCATGCCTTTATTGATTAATGCTAATAATACACGTTGTGAGAAGATTAATCCGAACGTTTTATCGATGTTATTTCTCATATTATCTTCAAACACAGTCAATCTATCTACAATGTTTGTAAAACGATTTAATGCATAATTCAGCGCAATTGTAACATCTGGTAACATGATACGTTCAGCTGAAGAGTGAGAGATATCACGTTCATGCCATAATGGCACATTCTCGTATGCAGTTGTAATATACCCTCTGATTACTCTAGAAATACCTGTGATATTTTCTGAACCAATTGGATTACGTTTATGAGGCATAGCTGATGAACCTTTTTGGCCTTTTGCAAATGCTTCTTCAACTTCTCGTGTTTCAGTTTTTTGTAAATTACGAATTTCGACAGCAAATTTTTCAAGTGATGTAGCCATTAAAGCTAACGTAGCGATATAGTAAGCATGACGATCACGTTGTAATGTTTGTGTTGAAACTGGTGCTGTATCAATACCTAAGTGTTCACATACATAGTGTTCTATTTCAGGTGGAATATTAGCAAACGTACCAACTGCGCCACTCATTTTACCCACTTCAATTTCTTTTCGAACTTCTTTGAATCGTTTTAAATTTCGTTTCATTTCAGTGTACCACAATGCCATTTTAACACCGAACGTCGTTGGTTCTGCGTGTACACCGTGAGTACGCCCCATCATCAATGTATATTTATATTTTTTTGCTTTTTGTTCTAAAACATCTATGAAACGCTCAATATCTTTTTCTATAATTTCGTTAGCTTGTTTAATTACATAGCTTAGTGCTGTATCAACGACATCTGTTGAAGTTAAACCATAGTGTACCCATTTACGTTCTTCACCTAAAGTCTCTGAAACTTGTCTTGTAAAAGCAACAACATCGTGACGTGTTTCTTGTTCAATTTCTTGTGCGCGTTGCACATCAACTTTAGCGTTCTGTCTTATCTTTTGTACATCTTCTTTAGGAATGTGGTCTAATTCACTCCAAGCTTCACAAGCTAAGATTTCAACCTCTAACCAAGCTTCGTATCTGTTTTGATCAGTCCAAATATTTGCCATTTCTTCTCTTGAATAACGATCAATCATTTCTAATCTCCTATTCTATGTATAAAATTTATAATTCAAAACTGTACATTAAACGTAAATTATCTAAAATAGTTCGTCTTTAAGACTTCAATTTTAGTTTAACAGATTATATATCAAATGTATAAATCTTTTTTTACAAACTTAGTATAATAGATTTCTTTTAAATAATACACTCATCTATTAACAATTGAATTATAAAAAGAGTGAAAAGAAGTTTTGAACACCCTTCTTTTCACTCTTATTCAAGCTATATTTCATTAATTTTTAATATTAAAGCTTCTTACCAACAAATTGAATATCTTGTCTTAGAACAACGATATTACCCTCTTCATCTTCAGTATATATTGGTTTTTCGATTCGTTTAACTGGCATATACCCTTCTTCACGCATACGTGATAGACATTCTGAGATGGTTTCATTGTCATTTACTTTGAATTTCATCATGTTCCACAACACTTTCAATTTCTTCAACTTCATATGCTTTAACTTTTCGAGTACGAACACCTTTCGTCCAGAAGCCACCATGAATCGCTCTAGGTTCATACGCTATGATGAATGCTTTCGCATCTAAATTGCGCACTGTTTCCATTAATTTACGTTCATAACGTCTTGGCGTTAATATTTGCATTACCATTCGACTACCATCACGACCGTGTGCTGCGTAGTGTGTAACACCATAACCTAAATTTCTCAATTCATTTGGTAAATCAATCTCATACTCCGATGATGTCACGTTTACTACTGTATAACCCAAAGCGAGTTTTTCTTCGATTTTCATTCCAACTAAAATCCCTATAGAGAAACCAAACGCATAAGCAAAAATATTTTGAATTTGGTCTAAACTAGACATCACCATACCAAGACCAACTACATATACTAATACTTCAAGGAAGCTAACTGCCGCCGCCATATAACGATACCCTTTTAACGTTAATATCGTACGCATAGTTAAAAATGTGACGTAGAAAACGTTGATAACGAATATTGCTAATACCATTGACCATGGATTTGAAGTTATCACTGACATACTAATCCCCTTTTCTTACATGGATATCTAAAATCGAAATAATTTTATCAGTGAATGTTTATTTTGTCACTAGTAAATGTTTTTTAATTTTTTGGCCAAGTGTAACGTGTATATGCTAATTCACGTTTATGGGCATTTTTGATATAGTGATTTTCAATCGTATCACGTGCTTCGCTTGACACGTCCTTGCCTTCTAAATAATCATCTATTTCATCATACGTAACACCCAATGCTTCTTCATCAGGTAGTTGAGGTTTATCATCCTCTAAATCTGCTGTAGGGATTTTTTCGTATAAATGTTTTGGTGCATCTAAATATTTCAATAATTGTCTTCCCTGTCTTTTATTCAGACCGAAGATTGGCGCAATATCGGCAGCACCATCACCATACTTCGTATAGAATCCGGTAATATTTTCAGCTGAATGATCAGTTCCTATGACGATGCCACTTCGATTAGATGCAATTGAAAATTGAACTTTCATACGTTCACGGGCTTTTTCATTACCACGTTGAAAATCTGTTAATGTAATGCCGGCTTCGCTTAACGATTGAACACTTTGATCAACAGCTGGTTTAATGTTAACGGTTATAATTTCATCAGGATGAATAAAATCTAGCGCGTCTTCAACCTCTTCAGCATCTTTTTGAACACCATAAGGTAATTTCACAGCGATAAATTGACACGCTCGCCCTTCTTTACGTAATTCCTCAACCGCTATCTGTGCCAATTTACCAGTCAACGTTGAATCTTGACCACCGGAAATGCCTAATACTAAAGATTTAATAAATGAATGTGATTGTACATAATTTTTTATGAATTGTATAATGTCACGCGTCTCTTGTTCAGAATCAATCGTTGATTTCACTTTCATTTCTTTGACTACGATATCTTGTAAATTAGTCATTGTCCTCCTCCATTTCTTTCACGTGTTCTGCAACTTCAAATATACGTTTATGTTTGTTATCCCAACAAGCAGTACTTAAATCAACCGGATATTCTTGAGGATTTAAATAGCGTTTATTTTCATCCCACAATTTAGATAGCGCATGCTTAGAATAGTCTTGTGCTTCTTTTTCACTCGGTAATTGATAAACCAATTTACCATTTTCAAAAATGGAGTGATGTAAATCAATCGCTTCAAAGTGTTTAATATGTTTCATTTTGTATGTGTGAACTGGATGGAACATTTTTAAAGGCTTCTCTGTATTAGGATTTTCATGTTCTAACGTAATATAGTCGCCTTCAGCTTTACCTGTTTTTGTATTAATGATGCGATATACCTTTTTCTTACCTGGTGTAGTTACTTTCTCAGCATTGTTAGAAAGTTTGATTCGATCAATATATTGACCGTTATCATCTTCAACTGCTACAAGCTTATACACTGCACCTAAAGCGGGTTGATCATAACCGGTAATCAATTTAGTGCCTACACCCCATGAATCAACTTTAGCGCCTTGAGATTTTAAACTCATAATTGTTTGTTCATCTAAGTCATTAGATGCAATAATTTTAGCATCTTTGAATCCCGCTTCATCTAACATTCTACGCGCTTCTTTAGATAAATAAGCAATATCACCAGAATCTAAACGTATCCCAATGAAATTGATTTTATCCCCTAATTCCTTAGCCACTTTAATCGCTGTAGGCACACCGGATTTCAATGTATGGAACGTATCTACTAAGAAAACGCAATTTTTATGACGTTCTGCATAGATTTTAAACGCCTTATACTCATCACCATATGTCTGAACGAGTGCATGTGCATGCGTACCAGAAACAGGTATACCAAATAATTTACCTGATCTCACATTACTCGTAGAATCAAAACCGCCAATATAGGCAGCACGTGCCCCCCATAGTGCTGCATCCAATTCTTGTGCACGTCGTGTTCCAAATTCCATTAAAGTATCATCAGGTGCAACTTGACGGATTCGACTTGCTTTAGTTGAAATTAACGTATGGAAGTTAATTATGTTTAATAATACTGTTTCTATAAGTTGTGCTTGAATTAATGGTGCTTCTACTCGAAGTAATGGCTCATTACCGAAGCACAATTCACCTTCTTGCATTGAACGTATATTACCAGTGAACTTTAAGTTCTTTAGATAGTTCAAGAAATCATCTTTATAACCAATCGACTGTAAATACGCAATATCAGAATCACTAAAATGAAAATGTTCTATAAATTGAATTACTCTTTTTAATCCATTAAATACTGCATAGCCACTCTCAAAAGGCATATTTCTAAAATACAAGTCAAATACTGCATTTCGTTCGTGAATACCATCATTCCAATAGCTTTCTGCCATATTAATTTGATACAAGTCATTATGTAACATTAAACTGTCATCTTCGTATCGATACACCATAATCTCTCCTAACGATGTTTTAGTACATTTTATCATAATTCATTAGAAGTGCGTATTCACATCTTATTGATACTTTTAAAATAAAAAATATATCAATTAGACAAATTCGTGACAATATATGTAATTGAATGAGTTAATTGATTGTCTAGATTATAATATGAACCGAGGTGGTCTTATGTTATTAGAAGAAGCGAGACGTTTTATCGAAACGATGTATCACGAACTTAATTACAATGCATCGCAACGGGATAATAGATTAAAAGAAATAGAAGAAGAGATTCAACATACAGGTACATATACACATACGTTTGATGAATTAGCGTATGGTGCAAAACTTGCTTGGCGTAATTCTAATCGTTGTATCGGGCGCTTATTCTGGGATTCTCTCCATGTAGAAGATGCAAGAAATGTTGACAATGAGCGTGATTTTATTAATGCTATCAACCATCATCTAAAATATGCAACGAATGATGGTAAAATCAAACCTTATATAACGATTTTTTCACCTGATCAAGCACCACGTATATTTAATAATCAACTTATTAGGTATGCAGGCTATGAACATTGTGGTGATCCATCTGAACGAGAAGTAACACAATTGGCCGAACATTTAGGATGGAAAGGTGCAGGCACAGACTTTGATGTACTACCACTCATATACCAGTTACCTAATGATTCAATTAAACTATATGAGTTATCCCATGAATTAGTAAAAGAAGTTAATATAGAACATGATCAGTACCCAAAATTGAAACAACTAAATTTAAAATGGTACGGTGTTCCTATCATTTCGAATATGGATTTAAAAATTGGTGGTATCACGTATCCAACTGCTCCATTTAATGGGTGGTATATGGTAACTGAAATTGCAGTGCGCAATTTCACAGACCCTTACCGCTATAATTTACTTGAAAGTGTTGCAGAAGCGTTTGAATTTGGTACACTTAAGAATAATTCTTTTAATAAAGATCGAACGCTAGTTGAATTAAATTATGCAGTGTATCATTCATTCAAATCTCAAGGTGTCTCAATTGTAGATCATCTAACTGCATCTAAACAATTTCAATTATTTGAAGAAAAAGAACACGCACATCATCGTGATGTTACAGGAAAATGGTCATGGTTAGCACCACCACTTTCACCAACCCTAACTTCAAACTATCATCATGGTTATAATAATGAAATCAAGGATCCTAATTTTCACTATAAGACATCACAGTCAATGAAGTGTCCGTTCCACTAGTGTTCAATCATTCGAGGTGATGAACAAAGATGCGTTTATATTATTTAGGTCCTAAAGGGACTTTTTCATACTTAGCAGCTAAAACTTATTTATCAGAGGAAGAGGTTACATATTCTCCTAAATCCAATCTCTATGAGGTAATTAAAGCAGTTAACAGTCATAGCAATGCTGTGGGTATCGTCCCTATTGAAAATTCAATTGAAGGAACAATTAATATTGTTGCAGATGCGCTTGCGCAAGAAGACATTTATGCTCATGGTGAAATTCATTTAGATATAAATTTTGGTCTATACGCGCTTAAAGGTACTTCACTGGAGGACATTGAAAAGGTATATTCTATCGCACCTGCGATTAGTCAGACGAGCCAATATATACACCGACATCATTTCATATATGATTATGTCGACAGTACAATACAAAGTTTGGAGAAAATCGATACACATGTTGCTGCTATTGCGCCACTAGGTAGTGGCGAAGCATATGGTTTCGAACCAATTGATGCACACATTCAAGACTATCCGCATAATGTTACGCGTTTTTTAGTTGTTAAAAGTGATGAACACTATAGTGAAACAGCTTCTAGCACGTTGTTATTAATCACACCGAAACACGACAAAGCTGGCCTGTTAGCTAGTATACTCAATACTTTTGCATTATTTGATATTAATTTGTCATGGATAGAATCTAGACCGCTTAAGACACAACTAGGAATGTATCGTTTCTTTGTTCAAACCGATATAGGTAAAAGTGAAGAACTTGATAAAGTTATTTCAATTTTAGAAACATTGGACTTCAGCGTTAAAATTATAGGCGCATTCAATCGCCAATAGAAATTAGGCGTGGGGTGATGAATTCAAATTGAATTCATCACCCCACACCCATTTTGTCCTACTTGCAAACTGTTTTATTCTATATTTATTTTCCTAATTGTGATGTCCTCATCCTGATTTAAAGTCAGGTCAGCTATATCCTCTAAATGTATCGTTTGTGATGCATCATCAAACGTATTCCCTGCAATAAATACTTGCTGATGTTTTACATCATTATAACTTCTAATATGAATGGCATCTTTTTTCATTTTCCCACTAAAATGATTACTAATTACACTGAAGTTTTCACCTGCTTGAGATGGCATAACTAAGCCTGTGTTAGGGTCAGCAGCATTCTTTCCATCTTTTACACCTAAAAATCGAATACCACCTTTACAATTTTTGAATTCATTGCGTGATATAATCATGTTTTTAGCTTTAAGTGGTGTTAATGCATAATCTTCCATTCCATCAAAACAATTATCTTTAATATGCACATTGTCATAGAATTTATTATATCTACTTGCGTGCGAGCCAATCGCTCTATTCCATGGGCGCATGTCTTGGTCTTCGGAATCACCGAAATAACAATTCTCGATAACAACGTTTTTAGTAATGGTTCCATCTGTCGTGCCAAATTTAGGGAATGCACCTGGGACTTGTATATCCAATTGAATCGCTTCTGAAAATGAGCGGTCGCCATCAAAATCATTAAATCCATTAAAATGACAGTTCTTGATATATAAGCCATTAATACCACAGGCATCTAAAGCATGTCCACCTACGACATTTAATACCGTAACACCAATCAGTTGAATGTCTTCCGCATGTCCAATTGACATTGCAGTATTATTATACGGAAATTGACCACCATTCATATCAAATGTTCCACCTTTAATATAAATCTGACTATTTCCTTGATAACCTTTATAAAAGCCAAAGCGATGTCCGTTTTTTAAAAGGGCATCCTTACCACATCTTAGCAATGTGGTATCATCTTCAAGTAATAGTGTCGTTGCGCCGTAAATAATGAGTGCTTTCGAAATATGATACGTACCACTCGGTATAAACACAGTGTGTTCACCATATTTTGCTTTATTCAATGCGCGCTGTATTGCTTTCGTGTCTTTGCGTTTATTATGTCCTTTTAGTCCATAGTCTTGAGCATTAATTAACATATCGTATCCCCTATCTCAACTTTCCAATCTTTAAATCTATAGGCTGTGTACCATTTTAGAATGGGATTAGCTATAATATATGTAATGATTAATGAGGTAATCATTTAATCGTTTCTATATAATTATACAATATTTAAATACCTCAAACATTTATTCGAGAGGATGATAGCTCATGACTAAAAAAGCACTTATCGTTGTAGATTATTCTTATGATTTTATTGCAGATGATGGCCGCTTAACATGTGGTAAACCCGGTCAAGATATTGAATCGTTTATCCTAAATCGTCTTGAAACATTTCAGTCACATGATCAAGATATTTTCTTTATGATGGATTTACACTATGAAAATGATCCTTTCCACCCTGAGACGCAGTTATTCCCTCCTCATAATATTGAGGGCACATCAGGGCGCGAACTGTATGGTAAGGTTAAAACATTTTATGATAATTTTAAAGAACGCGAGAATATTCATTACCTAGATAAACGTCGGTATGATTCTTTCTACGGTACGCCTTTAGATAGCCTATTACGTGAAAGAAATATTACAGATATTGAAATCGTAGGTGTATGTACAGATATTTGCATTCTCCATACTGCTGTATCAGCTTATAATTTAGGATATCAAATCACTATTCCTAAAGATGGAGTTGCTTCTTTCAATGAAAATGGTCATGTATGGGCTTTAGGACATTTTGTAAACTCATTAGGCGCAGAGGTAGATGTTCCTAAATAAAACATGATAAAATAAGATGAAAAATCAAATGATAAGGGTGGATAATAACAATGGCAAAAACTTATATTTTTGGACATCAAAATCCAGATACAGATGCAATCGCATCAGCTATAATCATGGCTGATTTTGAACAATTAACTGGTAACTCTGAAGCGACGCCATATCGCTTAGGAGATATTAATCCTGAAACTCAATATGCTTTAGATCACTTTGAAGTTAAAGCACCAGAATTATTAAGTGATAACCTAGATGGCCAAGACGTTATCTTAGTCGATCATAACGAATTCCAACAAAGTGCTGAAACAATTTCTGATGCTGAGATTAAACACGTTGTAGACCATCACAGAATCGCAAACTTTGAAACTGCTTCACCACTTTGGTATCGAGCAGAACCAGTTGGTTGTACAGCTACAATTCTTTATAAAATGTATAAAGAACGTGGATTTGAAATTAAACCACACATTGCTGGATTAATGATTTCAGCAATCATTTCTGATAGCTTATTATTTAAATCACCTACTTGTACAGATGAAGATGTAAATGCTGCTAAAG
The DNA here is from genome assembly GCF_017893095.1 of Staphylococcus sp. GDX8P80P. NCBI lineage: Bacteria > Bacillati > Bacillota > Bacilli > Caryophanales > Staphylococcaceae > Staphylococcus > Staphylococcus sp. GDX8P80P. The sequence continues at coordinate 26,861 of NZ_JAESMI010000018.1, forward strand.
ATTTAAAAGACATTGCAAATGTTGATTTAGATGAATATGGCTTAGATATGTTAAAAGCTGGTGCATCTACAACTGATAAATCTGCTGAAGAATTATTAGATATGGATGCTAAATCATTCAATATGGGTGACTATGTTACACGTATTGCACAAGTTAACACGGTTGACATTGACGAAGTCTTAGATCGCAAAGAAGATCTTGAAAAAGCAATGTTAGAAACAAGTGCAAATGAAAAATACGACTTATTTGTATTAGTCGTAACTGATATTATTAATAGTGACTCTAAAATTTTAGTCGTAGGTGCTGAAAAAGACAAAGTTGGCGAAGCATTTAAAGTTCAACTAGACGATGGCATGGCATTCTTATCAGGCGTTGTCTCTCGTAAAAAACAAGTGGTACCTCAAATTACAGAAGCTTTAACTAAATAAAACATTTAGGTATTTAATTAATCGCCTATATATGTAAGGCTAGGACATTAATAATTAAACAATACTACTTTGCAAATGCGCAGTAGCTAACTGAACCGAGAGGGCGTAAGCTTTTCTCGGTTTTAGTTATCTTTGCGGGCTGGACCCCAACAAAGCGCATTTCATCAAGAAATTCAACAAGCAAAGCAAGCTGGGAGCGGGCGACGAATTTAAAAAATTCAGTCCTGCTTCATTTTTAT
>NZ_JAESMI010000178.1:0-21462 GCF_017893095.1 Staphylococcus sp. GDX8P80P
TTATTTTGAGTATTTTTTAAAAATATAAGCTTACATAAATAAAAGTAAATCATAATTAATGATTTACTTTTATTTATGTAATATCAAGCTAATTATTAATTTTGATTTGAAGTGACATCATCGCTAAAGAAATCAAAGATGTTTTTAGCGTTATCTGTATTATCGATATTGCCACGGAATTTTTCTGAACCTGGGCCTTGTGCATAAATGTCTACATCTTCACCGGTATGGCCGTAAGTTGTCCAACCTGTATGCGATGCTTCGTTGATTGGTTTTTGAATCGCATCTTGTAATGTCGTTGTTGCTTTTGCTACGTTTTCATCATCGTCGCTTTTCGCTTTGTCTTGTGCGTCTTTAAGTGCTTTAGTCGCATCTTTCACTTTATCCATTTGTTTAGAAGGGAATTCGATGCCGTAGCCTTCGTTGATTACTTTTTCAGGGTCTTTACCGTCTACAATTTGCTTTGTCATGTATGAACCTGAATGTTTCATATTACGAATGGCTTCAGGTTTCCATACATATTCGTCGCCTGAGCCCATTGATAAACCACCAGTAGCATGGTCGGCTGTTGCAACGACTAATGTATCTTTATGGTTTTCAGCGTATTCCATTGCTTTTTGGAATGATTGATCGAAGCTCGACATTTCAGACATAACGCCTGTGATATCGTTTGGATGTGCGGCTTTATCGATTGATGCACCTTCAACCATTAAGAAGAATCCATTTTCATTTTTCTCTAATTTGTCTAATGCTGCGTCTTGCATATCAGCTAATTTTGGTTCATCAGCTGATGAGTCAATTTGTAATGGCATATCTTTTTCAGAGAATAAACCTAAGACTTGATCACTTTGTGAATTTGCAAGTTCATCTTTGTTTGTAACGTAATCATAACCGTCTTTTTGGAATTTATCTGTTAGGTTACCATTATCTTTACCGAAGTATTTAGCGCCGCCACCTAATAAGACGTCAACTTTATGTTGACCATTGATTTTATCATTATAGAATTGTTGTGCGATTTCATCTTTCTTACCGCGATCGTCAACGTGTGCGGCATAAACGGCAGGTGTTGCATCAGTAATTTCAGCTGTTGACACTAAGCCAGTTGCTTTGCCGCTTTCTTTAGCTTGTTCTAACACGGTTTTTAATTTGTTTTTGTTTGTGTCTACACCGATTGCACCGTTATATGATTTATGTCCAGTACTTAATGCTGTACCGGCAGCTGCTGAGTCTGTGATGTTTTCTTTTTCATCATCGTTATGTGTTTGGTGTGCACCTGTTAAGTATTTGTCGAATGATGTTTTTTCAACTTCTTTAGTATCAGGATTATCTGCAAAGTGACGGTATGCAGAAGTGTGTGATTTACCCATACCATCGCCGACCATGAAGATAACGTTTTTAGGATTCTTCGTATTACCTATTGCCATGTAATCTTCATCTTGTCCTTGTTGGCCTTGATTACCTTCGCCAGAACCTGATGCAAATGACACGTGTGTCGTCCCTAACACGGATGCAGCTAAGATTGAACTCGCTAGCGTTGTCTTACCAAATTTGTTGATGAAACTCATTTTAAAAAAAGCCCCCTAATATGTATAGTGTGTAGTTGTTACACTCTTTATATTAAGAAATTTTATTTGATTTTCAGTTAGTATAAAGTTATTTTTAAGTTAAGTAATTGTAAACAATTATTAATGTATAGAATTTATTTTATATTTAGTTTTATCAAATATTGCAAGCTTTATACTTTTACATTGTTCATTAATAAGTTATAATACGTATAAATAAAATAGTTTGTCTTATTAAGAGTGAGTGGAGGGAATTGGCCCTATGAAGCTCCAGCAACTGCGTTTGACGTGAGGTGCTAAATCCAACAGGGATTCCTGAAAGATAAGAAGATGTCCGTGAGCGCTTCTTATTTAAGGAGGGCTATTTTATTTACCCAAATTTATGAAAAGGTGGTAAAACATATGGCAACATTGCAAGAACTATTTGAACAATTAGATTATTGGAAGCAGTATTCACCAAAGCGTTATGGTGGAAGTATGATGAAAGTGGCTAAGATAGGAGAAACTAAAAAGCAAATATACGATAGTGTTTCTATTGAGGATATTAGAACGTACATCTTAAATAAAAAGTAATAATGGATTTTCATCAGCATAAATGATTAGACATTATAGTATAAGAAGCGGTACGTTGAAATCGTTATGATTTTGGTATCGCTTCTGTTTTATGATGTTCATTTTATAAGTAAAGTTGTAAAATGAAGACGAAGACGATGTAGCTATCGAATATAAGAAATAGAGGTGTTCAATCGATGATATTAATTATGTTATCACCACTACTTATCATTGGATTTATCGCATTATCAATAATGGAAGAACGTAAGCGTAAAAAACGAACTGAACATAAAGATGCAGAATTAGAAAAGGAAAAGAACAAAATTTCAAATCCTGACTATGATGATAATGATAAAGCATAAAATTAAACGTGTAATGAAAGGTGAGCAATATGAAAGTATTAATCGTGGAAGATGACTTTGTCATTGCGGAAAGTTTAGAGCAAGCGTTAGCGCAGTGGCATTACGATGTCATTGTGGCCAAACAATTTGATAATATTCTTGATGAGTTTCAAACACATCAACCACAACTTGTGTTGCTCGATATCAATTTACCAACATATAATGGTTATCATTGGTGTCAAGAAATTCGTAAGACATCTAATGTGCCAATCATGTTTATTAGTTCAAGAACGGACAATATGGATCAAATTATGGCAATCCAAATGGGTGGCGATGATTTTATCGAGAAACCATTTAATCTATCGTTGACTGTGACTAAGATTCAAGCATTACTACGTAGAACGTATGATTTAGCAGTCTCTAATAATGAAGTTACAGTCAAAGATTGCAAGCTTGTTGTAGACGAAGCAACGCTTTACCACAATGATGAATCCGTTCAATTATCCTTTACCGAATTACAAATTTTGAATATGCTGTTTCGTAATGAAGGTAAGTATGTCAGTCGTACAGCTCTAATTGAAAAATGTTGGGAATCTGAGAATTTTATCGATGACAATACGTTAGCAGTGAATATGACGCGTTTGCGTAAGAAATTACAATCAATCGGTATTGTAGATTTAATTGAAACGAAGAAGAATGTTGGATATAAGGTGTCGTAATGATGGTGAAAGCATTTTTAAAATCGATTTTAAATGAAATCATTATTGTCGTGATGTTTCTACTATTGTTTTTACTTATCTTCTTTCTCTTTAATTTGCCACTGAGTGCCTATGTATTGGGTGCAGGAATTATACTGTTTATCATGGTTATCTACTGGTTAGTACAGTTAAGTGGATTTAAAGCGGAAGTTAAGAAGGAAGATTTAATTCATGAACTTGAATATGAACTGCAACATGTTAAAAGTAATCAAACTGCGTATCAAGAGAGTGTGGAGAACTACTTCTTAACTTGGGTGCATCAGATGAAGACGCCTATTACAGCATCTAAATTATTATTAGAACGTAACGAAGAGAATGTCGTCAATCGTGTACGCCAAGAAATTATTCAAATTGATAATTATACAAGCTTAGCCTTAAGTTATTTGAAACTAATGAACCAAGAAACGGACATGTCCTTTTCAAAGGTATCCATTAATGATTTAGTGCGGCCATTAATTATGAAATATTCAATTCAATTTATTGACCAGAAGACTAAGATTCATTATGAACGGTGCGAAGATGAGGTGCTCACAGATGCACAATGGTGTTCAATCATGATTGAACAACTATTAAATAATGCGTTGAAGTATGCGCGAGGGAAGGATATTTGGATTACGTTTGATCAACAACAACGCGTCTTAACCATTCGTGATAATGGTATCGGCATTAGTCGAGCGGACTTACCGAAGATCTTTGATAAGGGCTATTCTGGCTATAACGGTCGTTTAAATGATAAATCAAGTGGCATTGGTCTGTTTATTGTTAAGCATATCTCACGTCATTTACACCATAAGGTCGAAGTACAATCTGAACTTGGAGAAGGTACGACATTTCATATTTATTTCCCGAAAAATAATTAAACTTTCAATATTGTAAGCTAGCCAACAACATTTGTAAGAAATTATCAATGTTGTTGGTCTTTTTTTGTTTTATGATAGAGATAACAATAAAGCACTTGAAGTAGTCTTAGCACAATGTATAGGATGCCATCTTGAATAAGACTACTTTAGATAACAGAACTTTTAAGAAAGTGAGGGTACGACGATGTTATTAGACGTTAAGAATGTAAAGAAAACGTTTGGTAGAGGACTGAATGCGACGACTGCGCTGAATGGCATTTCGTTCACCGTTAATAAGGGTGAGTTTGTAGCGATTATGGGTGAATCAGGTTCAGGTAAATCTACGTTACTAAACTTAATTGCTACGTTTGATAAAGTGTCTGAGGGTCAGATCACAATTAATCATCAAGATATTCGCAAGTTACGTAATAAACAAATTGCACATTTCCGTCGTGATAACCTTGGATTCGTCTTTCAAGATTTTAACGTGCTGCCAACGATGACAAATCAAGATAATATGTTAATGCCCCTCGTTCTTGCGAATCGTTCGCATAAAGTGATGGCGGAACGGATTAAATCGTTGAGCACTAAGCTAGGTGTTGAGACATTGCTTAATAAATATCCGTATCAAATCTCGGGTGGTGAACAACAACGTATTGCGATTGGTCGTGCCTTAATCAATGAACCGGATTTATTACTTGCAGATGAGCCAACGGGTGCACTCGATTCAAAGACATCTAAACAAATTATGACGTTGTTTCGAGATATTAATAATCATGCACAAACGATACTCATGGTCACCCATTCAACTATTGATGCCGCTTATGCGCAACGCGTATTGTTTATTAAAGATGGCCGTTTGTATCATGAAATCTATCGAGGAGAGGAATCGCAACAAGCATTTCAGAAACGTATCGCTGATAGTTTGGCCATTCTAAATGAAAGAGGGGACTAATATGACCATACACTTGTTATGGAAGATGATTGCTCAGAATTTCAAAATGCAGCGACATGTCATTATGCCCTTCATACTCGCACTGGGTATCATGTTCGCAGCTGAATTTATTTTACTGTCACTTAATATGAATACATATGTGCAACAACGTAGTCAGCTATTGCCGATATTTATTGGTATTGGCAATTTCTTTATGAGTGTCTTGGGGTTCATATTTATCTTATATGCGAACCGCTTCATAATGAAACGCCGTCAGCAAGAACTTGCGATGAATATGATACTGGGCATGGAGAAGAAACATTTCCGATTGATTATGCTGATTGAAATGCTATATCAATCTATCTTCATTGCACTCATCAGTATTATCGGTGGCTATCTCTTTGGTGTGTTAATCTTTATGCTGATGAACAAACTGATGCATCAAACGGGCATGTCAGTTATGGATTATCCGTTTAATGTGAAAGCGATGCTTATTACATTAGTCTTACTAGCAGCAGTGATGTTATTGCTATTCTTCATTAATAACGTGAAAATCATGTTTCAAAGTCCTATCAAATTAATTTCTCAACGTCAGAGGTCTGAAAGAAAGCTACCACAATTTGTGTTGTATATCTTGCTCGTTATTGGCATCATTACGTTATTTAGCAGTTATCATATTGCCCTTTCTAATCAAATGATCTTGGGCTCGCTATATAATTTGTTCGGTGCCATTGGGTTGGTCATGATTGGGACGTACTGTTTATATTTGTCGTTGGGCATTTTACTATTGGATTGGTTAAAGCGCATTCCAAGTTTGTATTATAATCCGAAATATTTCTTTACGATTTCAGGTTTACAGTCTAGGATGAATTCGAATGCCATTGGGCTCGCGAGTATAACGATGTTATGTACATTTCTAATTGTTACTGTGGGTATGACGATTTCAACTTATCGAGGGATATCGGATCAGGTCGATTCTATTATGTCGGATCAATATAGAGTTTCAATAGATGGAAATCTTCACAATAATAAGAAGACTCAGGAGAAAGTACGTCATTTGGAACGTGATATTAAAGATCATGCTAAAGTTGATTTCTTTAAAAAGAATGCAGTTTCACTCATTGCGGTGGATTACAAACAACCAGGATTATTTAAACATCGTAATAATAAAGATTATAATATGACGATTAATAGTACCTATCTTGTGATTATGACACAGCACGATTATAATGAGCTAAACACGAAGAAGGTTAAGTTGAAACATGATGAATTAGGATTTGAAAGTTTAAATCAACCTTTTAAAAAATTAAGAACTGCAACAATAATGGGAGACCAATTTAATATTAAACAAATAGATGGTCATAACTATTCCTATCCAGTTCCAGGATCGTTAACTATTATTACTCCAGATGATAAGACATTCCAACAATTAACCAATTATTATGTCAATGCTGATAAGAACGACCATCATGGCACGCAGAAAGTTCAAAACACATTTATGCATTTTAATATCATGACAAAGCACACATCTGACTTTGATAAAGTGAAAAATAAACTAATGCAACGCTATAAAGTGAGTATTGATGATAAAAGAGAAGTGGCAGGCACATTATATGAAATCAATGGTGGGCTTATCTTTATTGGAACGGTAGTGTCAATCATTCTATTCATAGGCACATTCTTAATGATGTATTATAAAAATGTTGCAGAAGGTTATGAGGATCGTAAGAATTATCAAATCATGCAACAAGTTGGTATAGATAATGACAGAATTAAAGATACCATTAATAAACAAATTATATGGATATTTGCATTGCCAATTATTGTCGCAACGATTCATGTGATCTTTGCTTCCAAGATCATATTTAATGTTTTAGGTATTCTCAATGTGAACCGCATTGGTGTGTTTGTGACCAGTTATGTCGGTGTCATCATATCAATTGTTGTGATTTACGCCTTAATGTATTGGATTACATCACGCATTTACTACATGATTGTTAATCGATACCATTAAATGTTTGCGTTAGAAATTTGTTATACTTTTTGGAAAATAAGTGTAACCTAGTCCGCGCAAGGGTATAGAACAAGAAAAGGAGGCGTAAAAATGGCTAATCAAACAAACGATTATACATCGCATCAAACGCAAAACAACAAAATTAAACGCACAGTAGAACATATTCTTACTTGGATAGGGGTTGCATTACAAGCATTAATTGCAATCATGTTCTTAGTTCTTAAACCATTAATGAGCAATGATAGTTTCAAAGATCAAATGATTAGAGAGTCTCAAAATCAAGGTAATACACTCTCTGCATCTGAAATGAACCAAGGTTTCGATGCCTTAGGTAGCTTCTTCAGTTTCTTAACTTGGGGTGCCGTGATTACATTAGTATTAGCAATCATCGGTGGTATTCTTATTAGTAAGAAACCTAAAATCGCAGGTATCTTATTAATTATTGCAGCGCTAGTTGCCATCATGTCTAACTGGATTAGTGCTATCCTTTGGATTGTAGCAGGTATCATGTTATTAGTAAGAAAAGGTAAGAAGAAAGACACTTATGATAATGGTTACTACGACAATAGCAACCGCAACCATGATTATGATAACCGTCATGACGATAAAGCGGTTAACGCTAAAAATAATGCCTTTATCTTAGATGAAGAAGATAAAGCAAAAGAACAAAGCGCAATTAAAGAACACTATTCAAATGATGATGTGCATCATGATAGTCAGCAACATTCTCATGACGATGTGCACAATGGTAGCCATCAACATTTAAATCATAGTGATGATAACAATCGTTACGTAAATACACGTCATGACTCTGAACACAATGTAGACCATGACAGAGATCAATATAACAACCATACGCAATATGGTTCTCGTAGCGATAGATATCAAGATGAAGCGCATAAGGATGTAAGTGATTTTGATCAATCACAACACAATCAAAAAGATCAAGATTTTGTACGTGAAGAAGCGGACAAATTGAAAGATAAAAAAGATAACGACCCATATAAATATTAAAAGTTGAGTCGTTTAAAGAGTGAGACGAATGTCTCGCTCTTTTTAATTGCAATAAAGAAGTCGGCGATGCTCCTAAGTTAGCATCACCGACGTTACGTTAATTTCTATTATATGGATAAATGAATTGGATAAATAAAATGAATTTTCTATAATGCTACTAGTCTGAGTTTCTCTCAGACACGACCTACATCACTATGGCACACATGCTACAATAATCAAGTTGTCTGGCAGTCACCTCTATTACGCTGTTTAAAGTAAAAAATACGCAACCTTCACACATAGGAAAGTCACGTAAATGTTAGATGTAAGCTTATATGAAATAAGGCATAGTTATCTAAACCTTAAATATAATCTACAATTCCATCCACACTTTCCTACGCTAGTACGACCTAGTTCAGGTTCAAAGGGTTTGGAGTCACACTCCATCTCAGTTTAAAACACCCCTAGTGCATATATTTATACTATATATTTAATTTAGTAGTTTTAAATCTAGAAGTCAAGGCTCTACAATGATGCGTTGTGATTATAGAGTGATAAATTAATATAATAATATTAACTAATTTTATTGTAAAAAGTATTCTTATTATCATAAAATGAACATTGCATCATTTTGATAATCGTGAAATAATCACTTTTCAAAATAAGACATCGTCAAACGAATACATCGTCAAACGAATACATCGTAAATGGAAGGAGGTTCAACATGACCTATACGATTGGGTTAGTGCCATCGCCTGGTGTGGCACATAAGCTAGTGGAACATGCGATACCTAAAATCAAACAGCAGTTGCATGAACGTATCGACGAAGTGGATGACTGGCACTTCGAGCGCAAAGTAGATTTGTTAATAGGCTCTGCTGAGGATGTACATGAAATTATTGATAAAGCTGCTGAGTTGAAGGAAACACATCAATGGGATGTCGTCATCTGTATTACGGATTTACCAAGTATCTCCGGTAATAAAGTCGTGATTAGTGACTTTAATAGTGAGAAACGTATGTCAATGCTCTCATTACCTGCGCTAGGTTGGATCGATCTAGAGCGTAAGTTAGTGAAAAGTATGACAACGCTCGTCGAACAGTTATATCACAATAATACGAAAGAGCGTCCGAAAGTGCATCCGCTTATTCAGCCTAAAGCGGTTGACCCTAGAGAAGATGATAGTCCAAAGAGACGGTATATTAATCGGTTCTTAATATTAGGCTGGATTCAACTTATCTTAGGTTTGACACGCGCAAATGAGCCATGGAAGAACTTGTTTAATTTCAAGAAGATTATTTCGGTTGCGTTTGCCACTGGGACTTACGTATCCATCTTCTCGATGCCATGGGAATTAAGTGTTCAATATTCAACCATCAGATTTATTGTCCTCATGATTATTTCTATATTAGGGATGGCTGGATGGCTATTATATGCGCATCAACTATTTGAAGAAAAGACTGCGAAATCACAACGTGTGTATCGTTACACCTATAATGCAACGACATTACTAACTTTAGTCATGATTACATTGATGAATTATATTGTTTTATATGTATTACTTTCCATCAGTGTCTCATTATTTGTACCTGTGAGTTTATTTAATAATTGGACAAGTGCGAACCCTGACTTTACATTTGTGAATTATTTAAAATTATTATGGTTTGTATCCTCACTTGGGTTATTAGCCGGGGCAATGGGTTCCACTGTAGAGAATGAAGAGAAGATTCGTCGCATTACGTATTCGTATCGTCAGTATCATCGTTATAAAGAAGCGCAACAAGAAGAAAAAGAGAAAGAAGCACAACAATCACAAGACGTATCACATCGTGAAGTTGAACAGTCTTCATCAAACAATGAAAGCAATAATGATGAATCCTATGAAGGTAAGAAACAAGACCATAGAGAGGAGGATGACGCATGAATGAAGCGAAAACAATCGGTTTAGTTGTCGCACCGGGTGTGACAGAGAAACTTGCTGAAAGTTTAATGGACGATATTCCGAATATCCTGTCTCACCAGAATAACAACCAACACGAGTGGAAAGTGGACCTTGTAGTTGATCCTCTGACTGGTTATGCTGAATCGGTGGGAAAAATTTTCAAAAAAATACAAGACTATCATGATCAGCGCCAATGGGATTATGTTGTAGCTATCACAGATTTACCTATGTTTCATAACGAGCGTGTGTTAGCATTGGATATCAACAAGAAGAACGGCGCGGCTGTATTCTCGTATCCTGCATTTGGTTGGCGTCCGGTTAAGCAACGTTTCAAGAATGCGATTATAGCAATTATTAATGAAGTGCATCATTCTGAATCGGAAAACAGTGACTATGATAGCCGTAATGAGGTCGCATACGCAGTTAACAAACAATTCCCATTTTCTAAAATTGAAAAAACTGAAGTACATCTAGATGAGACAGGCAATGATCATTTACGCTATTTATCGAACACACGGTCAATGGGAATGATTCGTCTAGTTAGTGGTATGACCTTTGCGAATAACCCACTTAACATGATGGCCAGCTTAAGTAATATTGTGGCGATTGCCTTCACTACAGGCGCATTCGGCTTAATATTTACCACTATGTGGCAGATGAGCATGGAATTTTCAATGTGGCGTCTCTTTGGTATCTCAGTGATCGCAGTGTTAGGTATGTTGCTTTGGATTATGATGTCTCATGACTTGTGGGAGTCGGTAAAACAAAGTCGTAATAAACGCATTACATGGCTATATAATTTAACTACTGTGATGACACTATTTGTAGCGATTATTATTTATTATTTTATTCTCTACATGCTATTTTTAATTGCTGAACTAGTATTATTACCAGCTGATTTTCTAGGACAACAGGTTGGTTTGAAAGGGCCGGCTGGCATCGATTTATATCTTAGCATTCCATGGTTCGCAGCATCTATTTCGACTGTTGCAGGTGCTATTGGTGCTGGACTATTGAATGACCAATTAATTAAAGAAAGTACGTATGGTTACCGACAACAAATGCGATATGATGACAGAAATCAGAATGAGAATGATTAAATTGAAGTCGAGAAGCGCAATGCGTTTATCGGCTTTATTTTTTTAGACACGATTAAAAAAATGATAGAAAATCACGGTTGCTTACTTTAAAATGAACTATAACGTGGATGTCGACATAGATAAAAGACCTAATCTCACACCCAACATCTAGATTTAACAGCTTGAAGTGAAAGAAGGTAATATCATGAGATTTTGTCCTAAGTGTGGTAACAAGCTGATAAACGAGCAACATTTTTGTAATAGATGTGGCTATGATTTACATCTATTTGAAGATATTTCAGAAAGCGTGCAATATGAACCGCCTACTCATAAAACAAGAATTTGGCCATTTGTATTAGTTGGGTTGGTCGTTATTGGCATTATCGTCAGTTGTTGTTTTGCGTATTATCATTTCTTTTTAAAGGAAACAGAACAGCCAAAACAGACTGCGACTACGGCGACGCATGTGAAGAAAGAGAAAGCGACAACGGATGAAGATAAAGTGTCTAACGATCCTGTTAAAGCTGAAAAGCAAAAAGCCAAACAAAGAGAAAATGAAAAGCACAAAGTGACAGATACGACGCAATTACAAGGGCCTAAAATTGATGTCATGAGTGAAGATTTCCATAGGTCATTTATGCAAAAGGATACAAGGGATGCTTATATGGGCATTAAACCAGGCATGACTAGAGCAGAAGTAGAGAAACGATATGGAATTTCAAATCGTGTCTTTCATAAAATAGGAATGGATTATCTTTATACCATTTATGGGAACTTAGCAGTGGCCTATGAATTGAAAGGTAATACTGAAGTAGTAAGGGAAATTGGCGTTTCACCTTCAAATGTTGACGAACGTACATTTATTAGTAAATACAGCGATTATGAAGAAAAAAATGATGCGGGAGTTTATATTTATAATACTGTGAAAAATAATGGCTTTGAAATTTTAGTAGACACAGAAAACGGTAGAATTGCACTTATACAATGTATACCTGAAAATCATGACTAGAGACAAAATTGCAACAAGAGGCAGTAAGATAATATAACAATGCTATTTTGCAAATTTGCAGTAGCTGACTGATTTGAAAATACGCTTAAATCAATCTTTTTTCAAAACTAGTCATCCTTAAGGTGGCGGGCGGAGCCCCAACAAATAGAACTTCATCAAAAAATTATACAAGCAAAGAGCTGGGCGTGGGCGACGAATTTAAAGAGAATTCTGTTCCACTCCCTACTTCTTTTTATATTTCTCTCCAGCACCTTGACTTTATAGCCGAAACTCGTTAAAGTAGTAACATATTATTCTGACAATTCTGATAGGTATTAGATTAATAAATTTGTGAAATTTTAGGGGGGACCATAAGTTTATGTCAGTACCGGCAATTACATATGAACATTTTGAGGGTGACCCTTTCATTGATACGATGTCTACTGATGACGCTACGAAAGGCGCGTATCAAATATTAGAATGGGCGTATCGCACATATGGTGATTCCATTGTTTATTCATGTAGTTTTGGAGCGGAAAGTATGGTGTTAATTGATTTAATTTATCAGATTAAGCCTGATGCACAAATTGTTTTTCTAGATACGGATTTACATTTTCAAGAAACGTATGACTTGATTGATAGAGTGAAAGCACGTTTTCCAAAGCTTCGAATTGAAATGAAGAAGCCTGATTTAACGCTTGAAGAACAAGCTGACAAATATAATCCGGCATTATGGAAGAATAATCCTAATCAATGTTGTTACATTAGAAAAATTAAACCTTTAGAAGAAGTGTTAGGTGGAGCTGTGGCTTGGGTTTCAGGTTTGAGACGTGATCAATCGCCAACACGTGCGCATACCAATTTCATTAATAAAGATGAGCGTTTCAAATCAGTTAAAGTGTGTCCATTAATTTATTGGACAGAAGATGAAGTTTGGGATTACATCAAGAAGCATGAGTTACCTTACAATGCATTACATGATCAACATTATCCTAGTATTGGTTGTATTCCATGTACGTCGCCTGTATTTGATTCAGATGATTCTAGGGCCGGACGATGGTCTAATTTTGATAAAACAGAATGTGGCTTGCATGTTGCTGATAAACCATAATACGTATGGGTAAAATTTTTTAAATATAAAACATAGTATTCTGATATGTTTTGTATTTGAGGTGATAAAATATGCCTGGTAATAGTGTACAGATGGGCATATTTCTTACATAATAAAAGTAGTATAAAGCTATTATCAAATAATTGTTATTTTACGGAATAAGAGGTGGATGCAATTGAATTTAAGTGTTACAAATAGTCCTTTTACAGAAGGGCAAGCGGCACAAATTAATGAACTATTACAAACACTTACGCCTGAACAAAAAGTATGGTTAAGTGGATATTTAGTAGCTAACCAACAAGTAACATCAAATGGAGCGATACCATCACAAACTGCTTCACATTCAGTTAATCAAGATGGGTTAACGGAAGGTACAGAGGCGATGCTCCAACAAAATGAACCTGTGATTACACCAGAAAAAAGAGCAATCACACTCTTATATGGTTCAGAAACAGGTAATGCACAAGGTTTAGCTGAAATATTTGAAGAGCGACTATCAAATATCGGTCATAACGTGACATTGAAAGCGATGGATGATTTCAAACCTAAGCATCTTAAAAATGTTGAAGATTTATTCATTATTACGTCTACGCAAGGTGAAGGAGATCCGCCTGACAACGCAGCAGAATTACACGAGTTTATTCATGGTCGTAAGGCACCGAAGCTTGAAGGCGTGCGCTTCTCAGTGCTTGCTTTAGGTGACCAGACGTATGAATACTTCTGTCAAACAGGTCGCGACTTTGATAGAAAGTTAGATGAATTAGGGGCAGAACGTATTTATGATCGTGTTGATTGTGACGTAGATTATGAAGAAGACGCTGAAAAGTGGATGGCCAACGTTATCAATGCAATTGATACCGCACCGGAAGGCACTCAAAATGAACAAATTGTGAGTGAGTCTATTAAATCAGCGAAAGAGAAGAAATTCTCTAAAGCTAATCCGTATCAAGCAGAGGTCTTAGAAAACATTAATCTTAACGGCCAAGGGTCTAATAAAGAAACGCGTCATATTGAATTTCTATTAGATAACTTCGGTGAAGATTATGAAGTCGGTGACTGTTTAGTCGTGCTACCTCAAAACGATCCGGCATTAGTTGATCTACTAATAAGTACATTAGGTTGGGACCCGAATGATCAAGTTCAAATTTCGGATGAAGGTGACACACTAAGCTTGGAAGAAGCGCTAACGTCTCATTTTGAAATTACGAAGTTAACGAAACCGCTTCTGATTAATGCGGCAGCATTCTTCGAAAATGATGAACTTAAAGAAAAAGTCAATGATAATGAATGGGTTCAAAATTATATTGCAGGTCGTGACTTAATTGATTTATTAAATGACTTTGCGACAACAGAATTGCAACCTGAAAATTTATATCAATTATTAAGAAAATTACCACCTAGAGAATATTCAATTTCAAGTAGCTACGAAGCGCTACCAGATGAAGTGCATATTACAGTTGGTGCTGTCAGATATAACGCGCATGGTCGTGACCGCTCAGGTGTATGTTCCGTTCAATTTGCTGAACGTATTCAACCAGGTGACACAGTACCCATTTACTTAAAACGTAATCCAAACTTTAAGTTCCCTAAAGAGGGCGATACACCAGTAATCATGATTGGTCCTGGTACTGGTGTTGCACCATTTAGAGCTTACATGCAAGAACGCGAAGAACATGGCTTTAAAGGCAATACGTGGTTATTCTTCGGAGACCAGCATTTCATTACGGATTTCTTATACCAAACAGAATGGCAAGAATGGTTGAAAGACGGCGTGCTAGGTAAGATGGATGTGGCCTTCTCACGTGATACAGATGAAAAAGTATACGTCCAACATCGTATTGCTGAACATAGTAAAGAATTTAATGAATGGCTTCAAAATGGTGCTTCAATTTACATTTGTGGTGATGAAAAACATATGGCGAAAGATGTACATGAAGCTATCCGTAGCGTTCTAGTGAAAGAACAACACTTATCTGAAGCGGATGCTGAAGCATATCTTAAACAAATGAAGAAAGACAAACGTTATCAACGCGATGTGTACTAATAGAAAGGGTGGTACTTAATGGCTAAGACAAATAAGCAAATGTCAGATGAACTGGATAAGAAGCTAGATGCTTTAGAATATTTAAAGGACGAAAGTAATTATTTGCGTGGGACAATTGAGCAAGGCTTAGCAGACCCACTTACTGGTGCCATTTCAGATGATGACACTAAACTATTGAAATTCCATGGTAGTTATCAACAAGATGATAGAGATTTACGCGATGAACGTCGTAAACAGAAGTTAGAACCAGCCTATAGCTTTATGATTCGTGTACGTCTACCTGGTGGGACTGCGACACCTGAACAATGGATTGCCATGGATGACATTTCAAGCAACTACGCAAATCATACATTGAAATTAACGACACGTCAGACGTTCCAATTTCACGGCATTTTAAAAAGAAATTTAAAAACATCTATGAAGAAAATTAACGAATCAGTACTTGATACGATTGCGGCATGCGGGGACGTGAATCGTAATACAATGTGTAATCCTAATCCATATCAATCACATATTCATAAAGAAATTAACGATTATGCAACTCAAATCAGTGATCATCTATTACCTAAGACGAATGCCTATCATGAAATTTGGTTAGACGGCGAAAAAGTATTAGATTCTTCAGAAGAAATCGAACCAATGTATGGTAAGAAATATTTACCACGTAAATTTAAAATCGGTATCGCACTACCTCCATCTAATGATATTGACGTGTATTCTCAAGATATCGGGCTTATCGGTATTGTTGAAGATGGAACACTTATCGGATTCAATGTCACAATTGGTGGCGGTATGGGTATGACACACGGAAATACCGATACGTACCCTCAAGTTGGTCGTTTAGCTGGCTTTGTTCCTAAAGATAAAGTCGTTGATGTTTGTGAGAAGATCTTAACCATTCAACGTGATTATGGTAATCGTGAGAACCGTAAGAACGCACGATTCAAATATACAGTTGACCGCTTAGGCGTAGATAAGGTTGTCGAAGAATTGAATACGCGTTTAGGTTGGAACATTGAAGATGCGCGCGACTTTGAATTCGAGCACAATGGTGACCGTCTAGGTTGGATAGAAGGTGACGAAGGTGTTTGGAATTATACGTTATTCATTCAAAATGGACGCGTGAAAGATACAGAAGATTATCAATTAAAAACGGCATTACGAAAAATTGCAGAAACACATACGGGCGACTTCAGATTATCTCCAAATCAAAATTTAATTATTGCAAATGTAACTCCTGAGAAAAAAGAAGAAATTCAAAATCTCATCGATCAATATGGTCTTACAGATGGTAAAAATTATACAGGATTAAGACGAAACTCTATGGCATGCGTCGCATTCCCGACATGCGGTTTAGCTATGGCTGAGTCAGAACGTTATTTACCATCATTAATTTCTAAGATTGAAGATTTATTAGATGAAGCGGGTGTGAACGATGAAGAAATCACAATCCGTATGACAGGTTGTCCAAATGGTTGTGCAAGACCAGCACTTGCAGAAATTGCATTTATTGGTAAAGCACCAGGTAAATATAATATGTATTTAGGCGGTGGCTTCAAAGGTGAACGCTTAAATAAATTGTATAAAGAGAATATTGGAGAACAAGAAATTCTCGAAAGTTTACGTCCAATTCTAATGGACTATGGTAAAGAACGTCTTGAAGGTGAACACTTCGGTGACTTTGTTATTCGCTCAGGTGTTGTAGCTAAAGTTCATGGCGGACAAGATTTCCATAGTTAAAGTTTGAGATAAGTTGTTTTAAACGGGGTGACAACATGGGGAAAGTTTATCTAGTAGGTGCAGGACCTGGCGATCCTGAGTTACTAACGATTAAAGGTATGAAAGCCATTCAAACGTCAGATGTCATTTTATATGATCGCTTAGTTAATAAAGATATTTTAGAATTAGCTAAACCCGGGACGAAGTTCTTCTATTGTGGTAAAGATCCAAATAAACATTCCTTGCCACAGGAAGAAACCAATCGTATGTTGGTCAATTTAGCGAAAAAAGGTCATGTTATCACTCGTTTAAAAGGTGGTGACCCATTCGTCTTTGGGCGTGGTGGTGAAGAAGCGGAAATCTTGGCACACCATCAAATTCCATTTGAAATCGTGCCAGGTATTACATCCGGTATTGCTGCACCGGCTTATGCAGGTATTCCTGTCACGCATAGAGATTATAGTTCGTCAGTTGCATTTGTAACGGCGGTGAATAAACCAGGTATGTCTAAAGATGATTATTGGGCACATTTAGCACATGGCCCAGAAACACTGTGTGTGTATATGGGCGTCAAACGCTTACCTGAAATTTGTCAATTACTCATAAATCATGGTAAATCCATAGACACACCTGTGGCGCTCGTACATTTAGGTACGACATCATCTCAAAAGACCATCGATGGTACATTAGGGAACATCGTAGAACGCGCTTCAGAAATTCAAAATCCAGCTATGATTATTATTGGTGAGGTTGTCCAAATGCGACACAAAATCAGCTGGTTTAAAGAACAAACTTCAGATTTAGAAATGACGTTACCTTAATTTTAATAAATTAAAATGAAACATAAATAATGTTCAAGGAGGAAGCAATATGAGCAGTATGCCACTTATGATTGATATACAAGATAAAAAGATTGTCATTGTTGGTGGTGGGAAAGTAGCAACGAGACGAGCAACATCTTTAGTAGAATATGGTGCCCGTGTTCATATTGTTAGTCCTTCAATCACCACAGAATTACATACATTACTGCAGCAACAACGTGTCACGTGGTCTGAAAAATGTTTTGAACCACAAGATCTAAGTCATGCCTATCTAGTCATTATTGCGACTGATCAACCAGAAGTAAATCAATACGTTAAAGATAGTTTGCCAGAAGGTACGCTATTAAATCATGCGGCTGATGCTTCTGCTGGCGATGTGACGTTTCCTAGTGTGCTGAAACGTGGCAAATTAACCATTAGTGTATCGACTGATGGTGCAAGTCCTAAATTAGGACGACAAATTATATCGACATTGCAAGATACTTATGATGAACGATATGAAAACTATATCGATTTTTTATATGAAAGTAGACAACGTATTAAAGCGTCAACGATAGAGCCATCTAGAAAGCAAGCATTATTACAATATGTATTGTCTGAGGACTATTTGGATGAGGAGAAACAAATTGAATTCATGCGATGGCTTCAATCACAAGTTTAATGTTAGGGGGCATGTGATATATGAGGAAATTATTTATATTTGCATTAGCTGGTTTTTTAGCCCAACTTGTTGATGGATCACTAGGAATGGGATTCGGTGCCTCATCATCTTCCATATTATTAACTTATGGTATTGCACCAGCAATTGTATCGGCGACGGTGCACTTTTCAGAAATAGCGACGACTGCTGCATCCGGAACATCACATTGGAAATTCGAGAATGTGCATAAGCCAACGATGTTAAAGTTAGCGATTCCAGGTGCCATCAGTGGCTTTATTGGTGCAGGTCTACTGACACAAATACATGGAAATTATATTAAACCATATATCGCATTGTTCTTACTTTCAATGGGGTTATATATTTTGTATCAATTTTTATTTAAAAGAAATAAAGAAATCCATACGCACGTTGGTAAGTTAAGTAGCTTTAAGCTAGTACCTCAAGGTGCCATCGCTGGATTCTTAGATGCAATTGGTGGCGGTGGTTGGGGACCCGTTAATACACCTTTGTTATTAGCGAGTCACAAGATACAACCACGGTATGCGATTGGTACAGTATCGGCGAGTGAGTTTTTTGTAACATTATCAACGTCATTAAGTTTCATCATCTTCTTAGGTATTACACAAATTAATTGGTGGTTTGTGGTTGCATTAAGTGTTGGTGGCATGGTGGCAGCACCTATTTCAGCTTACTTAACTAAGATATTACCTATTAATATTTTAGCCATTTGTGTGGGTGGATTAATCATCTTCACCAATAGCAACGCATTAATGACGTATTTTGTACATGATGACACAATTACAAATGTTGTAAGATTCGCAATTGTTTGTGCGATTGTGATACTTGTTATTATCACTGTCATTCGCAACAAAAAATTGTCTTTTTCTTTTAAATAAAACCGAGTAAACTAATCTAATTAATTGGAAAAGGGGTTATCAATAATGGCAACACATGAACAGATTATTAATTATACGATTAAACCACATGGTGGCGAGTTAATTAACCGTGTAGTAGAAGGCGAAGAAAGAGCACATCTTCTTGAAGCAGCACAATCTTATAAAGTGATTACGTTGAATCCTTGGTCAATTTCTGACTTAGAATTAATCGGCATTGGTGGTTTTAGTCCATTAACAGGATTTATGGGCGAAGCGGATTATACTAAAGTAGTTGAAACGACACATCTTGAAAATGGATTAGTGTGGAGTATTCCGATTACATTACCTGTTACTGAAGAAGAAGCGGATAAATTAGCTATTGGCGATGACATCGCTTTATATGGCGAAGATGGCGAATTATATGGCACATTGAAATTAGAAGAAAAATATACGTATGATAAGACTAAAGAAGCGCAAAATGTCTACGGTACAACAGATGACGCCCACCCAGGTGTTAAAAAAGTGTATGACAAAGGTAATGTGTATCTAGCAGGTCCAATTCAATTAATCAATCGACCTAAACATGATGAATTCTCTGATTTCCATTTAGATCCAGCAGAAACACGTCAATTATTCCATGATTTAGGATGGAAGACTGTCGTAGGTTTCCAAACAAGAAATCCTGTTCATCGTGCACATGAATATATCCAAAAATCTGCATTAGAAATTGTAGATGGTCTGTTACTTAACCCGTTAGTAGGAGAAACGAAAGCAGACGATATTCCAGCAGATGTTCGTATGGAAAGTTATCAAGCTATTTTAAAGAACTATTTCCCACAAGATAGAGCGCGTTTAGTCATTTATCCAGCAGCAATGCGTTATGCTGGACCACGTGAAGCGATTCTACATGCGACCGTACGTAAGAACTATGGTTGCACACACTTCATTGTAGGTCGTGACCATGCAGGTGTAGGTGATTATTACGGCACATATGAAGCACAAGAATTAATTTCTCAGTTTGAAGATGAATTAGATATTCAAATATTGAAATTTGAGCATGCCTTTTATTGTGAAAAATGCGGCAACATGGCTACAGCTAAAACTTGCCCACACGACGCATCAGAACATGTTCACTTAAGTGGTACGAAAGTAAGAGAAAAATTAAGAAACGGTGAATCATTACCTACTAAATTCTCTAGACCTGAAGTAGCGGAAGTCTTAATTAAAGGTTTAAAACAAAATTAATTCGGAGGGGTTAACATGAGTCAATCAACGAATATTACATGGCACGATTCTGAAGTTACCAAGTCAGATAGACAACAACAAAATGGTCATAAAAGTGTAGTGATATGGTTTACAGGATTATCAGGCTCTGGGAAATCAACCGTATCCGTTGCACTTGAAAAAGCATTGTTCCAATTAGGGAAGCATTCCTATCGCTTAGACGGAGATAACGTCCGTCACGGTTTAAATAACAACTTAGGCTTTAGTCCAGAAGATCGTAAGGAAAATATTCGACGTATCGGTGAAGTGAGTAAATTGCTTGTAGATGCAGGTACAATTGCTATTACAGCTTTTATCTCGCCTTACAGAGCCGACCGTGATGACGTTCGTGCGATTTTAGAAGATGGCGAATTCATTGAAGTATATACAGCGTGCAGCGTCGAAGCATGTGAACAACGTGATCCTAAAGGCCTTTATAAAAAGGCACGCGCTGGCGAAATCAAAGAATTTACAGGTATTAGTGCACCATATGAAGCACCACATCAACCAGAAATTACAATTGATACTGAACATCAAAGTGTAGAAGCATCAGTTAATACGATTATTGAATACTTGAAAGAAAAGCAATATATTTAATAAAAGCAAGCGTATGAGTCTGGGATATAAATAATATAATGATGCTATTTTGGAAATTTGCAGTAGTTGACTGAACTGAGAATACGCTTAAATCATGCCTTTCTCAGTTCTAGTCATCCTTGTGGGCGAGGCCCAGCAAAGAGAATTTCACTAAGAAATTCTACAAGCAAAGCAAGTTGGGAGTCGGGGCCCCAACACAAAAAATCACGAAAGTGATTTTACAAGCTAAGCAAGTTGGGGTCGGGGCCCCAGCAAAGAGAATTTCATCAAGAAATTCTACAAGCAAAGCAAGCTGGGAGTGGACGACGAATTTAAAAGAATTCTGTCCCACTCCCATTCAAGAAGCTGAAAAACTGGGAAAGATGAATA
>NZ_JAESMI010000179.1:0-3193 GCF_017893095.1 Staphylococcus sp. GDX8P80P
TTTGGATTTATGAAGGCTATTTTGGGTTTCACTCGGATGTCTGTCCGAGGACTCAATAAAGTCAAAAGAGAACTTGGTTTTGTATTAATGGCACTTAATATAAATCCTAGTTCTCTTTTGACTTTATATATCCATTGTACAGACATTCAAGTGAAACCCAAGGTAGCCTTCATAAATTCAAAAACAGACCTCACATCAATTTTCCTTTGGCTGTAGATGATTTTTTATTTTTGATTTTGCAAGCATTCTATTAATTTAGGCTTTAAAACATTCCCAATTATAATGCTTCATTCATTTTTTTATGTGATATTTATCATAAACGTAATATAAATTACGATGTGCTTAGTTACTTATTTATGGAAAATGAGGTAAGAATAATAATTTTTTTAGAAATTTTAAATCTTTAATAAGCGTATATAACATAGTGGTTATAGCCGATAAACGGCGTGTCGCAACTAGTATACACTGTTGCATATTATTTGTAGTACGTTATAATGCACAATGTGTCAAATTTAAGGAGGTTATATTTTCGCATGGGATTAAATAAAGAAGCTGTAAAAATTGGTTTCGCCTATGTCGGCATTGTAGTAGGTGCCGGATTCTCAACTGGACAAGAAGTTATGCAATTCTTTACACCATATGGTTTATGGTCATATATCGGTGTACTTATTTCAGGTTTAATTCTTGGCTTCATTGGTAGACAAGTAGCTAAGATAGGTACCGCGTTTGAAGCTACAAACCATGAGTCAACATTACAATATTTATTCGGGGAAAAGTTTAGCAAAATCTTCGATTATATATTAGTATTCTTTTTATTCGGTATTGCAGTTACTATGATTGCAGGCTCTGGTTCAACATTCCAAGAGAGTTTTGGTATACCTACATGGTTAGGTGCCTTAATTATGACGATTGTCATTTATTTAACATTATTATTAGACTTCAACAAAATTGTGAGCGCGCTTGGTATCGTAACACCATTCTTAATTATTATGGTAATACTTATTGCCGTTTACTACTTATTTGCAGGTAGCGTTCCATTAAACGAAGTTAACAGTACAGTTGATAAAACAAGTGCATTTTGGGGTGTAATTAGAGGCTTAATGTACGGAGGACTAGCTTTTGCAGTTGGCTTTAGTACGGTTGTTGCTATTGGTGGCGACGCTTCTAAACGTAAAATTTCAGGTGGAGGTGCAATGTTTGGCGGTGTGATTTACACAATCTTATTAGCCTTAATCAACTTTGCATTACAATCTGAATATCCTAAAATTAAAAATGTTGAAATTCCAACATTAACATTAGCTAATGCTATACATCCTTGGATTGGTCTTGTTTTAACTGTCATTATGTTAGCAGTTATGTACAATACAATTTTAGGACTATGCTATTCATTCGCAGCACGTTTCACAGAACCATATAGTAAAAAATATCACGTTTTCATTGCTATTATGATGGTTGCTGCGTTTATTCTAAGCTTTGTAGGATTTGCAGACTTAATTAACTTCCTTTATAACATTATGGGTGTTGTCGGTCTGTTTATCGTAGTTGCAGTATTAATTAAATATTATTTACGTAAGAGTGATAATAAAGACCATATCGCTTAGATTTAAAACAGCTATACTTTACAATTTAAATTGAATGTTTTAATGTAAAAGAGGCTGGGACATAAATAATATAATGAAGCTATTTTTGCAAATTCGCAGTAGCTGACTGTACTAAGAAGGCGCTTAAATCAAGCTTTTCTCAGTTCTAGTCATCCTTGCGGGGGTGGGACGACGAATTTTAAAAGAATTCTGTCCCACTCCCTTTCTATTAAAAAGCGGACAAACCGTCTATAATCAATTGAAAGGATCATAAGGAATGAATACTCAGAAAAAATGGGCGATGATTACTGGTGTCACAATTATGATCGTCAGTATCGTAGTTGCTTTAGGGTTATATCACCACCAACAAGAAAGTGAAAAACGCAAACAGCAGCGTGAGAAAGTTCAAATTAATAACCCTAACGTCAAACTATTTCAAAATATTACATACAATAATCATCTTCCTAAAAGTCAACTTGATATCATGATGCCTGACGATGTAGATAAGGATACTCAATTACCGGTTATCTTCTGGATGCACGGTGGTGGCTATGTTGCAGGTGATAAACAATACAAAAATCCATTACTATCTCAAATTGTTGAGCAAGGATATGTAGTAGTCAACGTTAACTATGCTTTAGCGCCTAACTATAAGTATCCTACACCTCTTATTCAATTTGATGACGCCATTCAATTTATTAAGCATAATAAAGACCGTTTCCCAATCGATTTAAACCAAGTCATTATCGGTGGTGATTCTGCCGGTGCACAACTAACGAGTCAATATGTTGCTATGCAAACAAACAGTACTTTACGAAACGAAATGGGATTTGAACAGCGTTTTACCCCCTCACAAATTAAAGGTGCTATCTTTTTCGGTGGGTTTTATGATATGAAGACTGTAAGAGAAACTGAATTTCCAAGAATTCAAATGTTTATGCATAGTTATACAGGTGCAACACATTGGGAAACTGATTTTAAAAATATTTCTCAAATGTCAACCATTAATCAAGTGACTAAGGATTATCCTTCAACATATTTATCAGTAGGTGATGCGGATCCTTTCTATAGTCAAAACATTGAATTTTATCGCAAATTGAAAGAGGAGAATATACCGGCAAGTACATTGTTTTATGATGGTTCACATCATTTACATCATCAATATCAATTCCATCTAGACAAACCAGAATCTAAAGAGAACATGAAACGTGTACTTGCATTCCTAAGTAGAAATACGTCGTCATCTGGTGTAGAACAAAATTACCAATCACCATTTGATGGATCAACAGGTTCAGATAGTCATTTTTCTTTATCTCCGTATTAGAAGCGGTGTGCTGCTAGCATTAGTTACACGATAATGAGGAAGCGTGTGAGTGACGCATAACATCATAGCTTATGTCCAATATCCAATGATGACTATATAGTGTTGAGGTGTTTAGAGCGTCGTTTATATAAAAAGGTATGTATAACCAAAACAGTGGGAGTAGGACACCGAAATAATATTTTCTTAAAATATATTTTGGTATCCCACTCCCATTTCCTACGATTAGTCAAGTACTTATCATTAAAATAAGCATTACTTAACTAAACCGTTCAATTTGAATGAACATGAT
>NZ_JAESMI010000180.1:0-2900 GCF_017893095.1 Staphylococcus sp. GDX8P80P
AAACGAGTTGAAAACGAGTTTCTTCTTGTCTTGATAATAAGGGTAACTATTACAATCTGGAATAGTTACCCTTAAAGTATTGGTGTGTCTGGGTTTAAACGCAAAAAAAGTTGCTTTTTCGTACCTATTAATGTATCGTTTTAGGTGTCTAATCAAAAACATACATAGAAAGGAGAAAAAGCAACTTTTTTTATTGTCATAGTTTGTGAAAACTAAGTTGTTTTTATGTGTTATAACATGGAAAAGTATACTGAGAAAAAACGAAAAAATCAAGTATTTCAAAAATTTATTAAACGTCATATTGGAGAAAATCAAATGGATTTAGTTGAAGATTGCAATACATTTCTGTCTTTTGTAGCTGATAAAACTTTAGAAAAACAGAAATTATATAAAGCCAATTCTTGTAAAAATCGATTTTGTCCTGTCTGTGCTTGGAGAAAAGCTCGTAAAGATGCGTTGGGTTTATCTTTGATGATGCAATATATTAAGCAGGAAGAAAAAAAGGAGTTTATTTTTTTAACTTTAACTACACCTAACGTAAAGGCTACTAAATTGGAAAGTGAAATAAAGCGTTATAATCAATCATTTAGACGTTTGACCAATCGTAAACATTTTAAATCTATTGCGAAAGGATATGTTCGTAAGTTAGAGATTACATATAATAAAAAAAGAGACGATTATAATCCTCATTTTCATGTGTTAATTGCAGTAAATAAATCGTATTTCACAGATAAAAGATATTATATTAGTCAACAAGAATGGTTGGATTTATGGCGTGATGTAACAGGTATTTCAGAAATCACACAAGTACAAGTTCAAAAAATAAGACAAAATAATAATAAAGAGTTATATGAAATGGCTAAATATTCTGGTAAAGATAGTGATTATTTAATAAATCAAAAAGTATTTGATGCATTCTATAAATCACTTAAAGGTAAACAGGTATTAGTTTATTCAGGATTGTTTAAAGAGGCTAAAAAGAAATTAAAAAATGGAGATTTAGATTATTTAAAAGAAATTGATCCAACCCAATATATCTATCAAATTTTTTATATTTGGAAACAAAAAGAGTATTTAGCTAGTGAACTTTATGACTTAACAGAACAAGAAAAAAGAGAAATTAATTACAAAATGATAGACGAAATCGAGGAAGAACAATAACAAAATATAAGTGCTAACAGCTGACCTCCCGATAACACCATGTAGTTATTGGGAGGTCAGCTGTTGAATTATGCACGAGTATTTTAAAAGTTATTGTGATGACGACGATAAACGGTTATCAAAAGTATAATGTTAAAATGCTTTATTATACTAACGTTATATAAACATTATACTTTCGTTATATAAATTTTAACCCTGTTAGGAACTATAAAAAATCATGAAAATTTTAATTTGCATGTAACTGGGCAGTGTCTCAAAAATTCGACACTGGTTTTGCTCAAATTTTTGTTTATGGAATTAGAATATATTTATTTGGCTCATATTTGCTTTTTAAAAGCTTCTGTAGGTTTTTAGGCATAAAACTATATGAATTACCCCTAAATCTTTAAAATGCCCCCTTAAAATTCAAAATAAAGGTATTTAAAATTTTAAAAAATAAAAAAGCTACTAGCAAAAAACTAGTAGCTTAAATCTTAGTTAAATTTCTATGTAGTATTAATTTTTATATCTACGCTACAACGTCGATTCTAGTTCGTGCAGTATTAATTTTTATATCTGCGCCACAACGCCGATTCCTTAAAACTAAGATAAAAATTGACGAAGGTCGATTATGGTTTTTTACGCGTTCTTTTTAGAACGCATAAGTGCGCCCTTACGGGATTTAACTAGATTATAACGACGAAAAATAGACCTGTAAAGCAATAACAGTTGGGTCTACTTTGTCTACTGGTCAGACAAGAAAAGAACACGCATTTATGCCGAGAAAATTTATTGATGTTGAGAAGAACCCTTAACTAAACTTGCAGACGAATGTCGGCATAGCGTGAGCTATTAAGCCGACCATTCGACAAGTTTTGGGATTGTTAAGGGTTCCGAGGCTCAACGTCAATAAAGCAATTGGAATAAAGCAACTTTGTTATTTATAATTATTTGATTGGAGGTGTGAATATGTTTTTTAAGTGTTCTATATGTGATGAAAAATTAAAGAGAGGTTATAAAACTTTAGCATGTGAGAATAACCATACTTTTGATATTGCAAAAGAGGGTTATTCGAATTTAATTTCAGGGCATAAAAAAAGTAAATACGATAAAAAATTGTTTATTGCTAGAAGAGAATTGAATGATAGTAGCAATTTGTATTCGATATTAATTTCAAAAATCATAGAAATTATTAAAAAATATGAGATTAAAACTAAAAATAATGTGATAGATGTTGGTACTGGTGAGGGTTATATTTTAAATGAAATTAGTAAAACATTTCTTGGTGAAAATGAATTCTTAGGTATAGACATTGCAAAAGAAGGTGTAAAAAAAGCAGCAAAATCATATAAAAATATAAATTGGTTGGTTGCTGATCTAGCTGATATACCAGTTATGAATGGGAATGTAGACTTTTTAATTAATGTGCTTAGCCCTTCTAATTATGATGAGTTTAAAAGAGTTCTAGATAAAGAGGGGAAATTGATAAAAATAATTCCTAATAGTGATTATTTAAAAGAAATAAGGAATATAGTCTTTAGTAATCATAAAAATAAGGATTATGATAATTCTGAGGTTATAGATTTATTTGAAGCTAATTTTAATAAAATTGAAATGATAGACATTAGTTATAAGGTTAAATTAAATAAAGAAGAATTGAATAAATTACTTGATATGACGCCTTTAACGTGGAATTTAAGTGACGTAGAAAAAGAAGGAATAATTAAGAAAAACTTAAGTGAAATTACGATGAGTTTTAT
>NZ_JAESMI010000181.1:0-1924 GCF_017893095.1 Staphylococcus sp. GDX8P80P
AATTATACGGACTTTATCGTTGCTAACTTTAATATTTACATTTGAATATTAAAATGTTACAGTACAGGCTAAGTATATTAATTAGTGAAAGGAGGTAATAGCTATTTTAGCTATTAAAGGGAGTAGTCTGTCCTTTTTTAAACTAAACAATGATATAAAAACAGTTGCCGGAGCTTTGCCTCTACTATGGATAAGTTTAAAACAAGATCATCAACATACTTGTTTTATGTAGTGAAATATGCATATTTGTATGTTTTGACTTTCGGCACCGGTAATTTTTATCTGTGTTTTTTTTGTGTGCAAAAAGAAATTGATTCTTAGGGACTGCTACTCCTTTCCAATTATTCTAATTACCACTAGAGCAAATTGTGAAAGGATGAAAGAAATGAATTTTAATAATAAAACAAAGTATGGTAAAATACAGGAATTTTTAAGAAGTAATAATGAGCCTGATTATAGAATAAAACAAATAACCAATGCGATTTTTAAACAAAGAATTAGTCGATTTGAGGATATGAAGGTTCTTCCAAAATTACTTAGGGAGGATTTAATAAATAATTTTGGAGAAACAGTTTTGAATATCAAGCTCTTAGCAGAGCAAAATTCAGAGCAAGTTACGAAAGTGCTTTTTGAAGTATCAAAGAATGAGAGAGTAGAAACGGTAAACATGAAGTATAAAGCAGGTTGGGAGTCATTTTGTATATCATCACAATGCGGATGTAATTTTGGGTGTAAATTTTGTGCTACAGGCGACATTGGATTGAAAAAAAACCTAACTGTAGATGAGATAACAGATCAAGTTTTATACTTCCATTTATTAGGTCATCAAATTGATAGCATTTCTTTTATGGGAATGGGTGAAGCTCTAGCCAACCGTCAAGTATTTGATGCTCTTGATTCGTTTACGGATCCTAATTTATTTGCATTAAGTCCTCGTAGACTTTCTATATCAACGATTGGTATTATACCTAGTATCAAAAAAATAACCCAGGAATATCCTCAAGTAAATCTTACATTTTCATTACACTCACCTTATAGTGAGGAACGCAGCAAATTGATGCCAATAAATGATAGATACCCAATAGATGAGGTAATGAATATACTCGATGAACATATAAGATTAACTTCAAGGAAAGTATATATAGCTTATATCATGTTGCCTGGTGTAAATGATTCTCTTGAGCATGCAAACGAAGTTGTTAGCCTTCTTAAAAGTCGCTATAAATCAGGGAAGTTATATCATGTAAATTTGATACGATACAATCCTACAATAAGTGCACCTGAGATGTATGGAGAAGCAAACGAAGGGCAGGTAGAAGCCTTTTACAAAGTTTTGAAGTCTGCTGGTATCCATGTCACAATTAGAAGTCAATTTGGGATTGATATTGACGCTGCTTGTGGTCAATTATATGGTAATTATCAAAATAGCCAATAGTATTGAACAAGGTATATAGCTGATATAATAAGGTGAATTTTTAAATAATATTAATGCAATTAATATTATTTTGATAACTCAATTATGCTAGTATTTTCTTCAAATATGAATGGACTACTGGGTGGAAGATAATTAACTAATCTGTATTCTTCTAATTTGAAATGAATAAGTTTCAAAGTACTAAGATATAGGATTAGTCATCCATTTTTTTTAAATCAGTTTAACTAGATGTTTTGTTTGTCGAATGACAAAAAACTCTTATTTAGTATAAATGAATAGATAATCCTTCCAATAATAATTGGGAGGATTTTTTATTCTCCCTAAATACAAATGTAAGTTAATGAAATATATACTTGAAGATGTTTATGGCATTCTAAAAATGAGTCAAGTCCAGACTCCTGTGTAAAATGCTATACAATGTTTTTACCATTTCTACTTATCAAAATTGATGTATTTTCTTGAAGAATAAATCCATTCATCATGTAGGTC
>NZ_JAESMI010000182.1:0-716 GCF_017893095.1 Staphylococcus sp. GDX8P80P
GTAGTGATATGTATTTAATAATTCTTCATCTATATCTAATAAGTAATTTATAATGCCTTTTTCGGTTTTCCACTCTTTAAATAAATGGACTTTACGATAATTAAATGCCTCTAGCGTTTCAAAAGGTTTAAGAAATAATTTCCAATAACATTTATACTTGTTATAAAGCGGTCTGTTAAAGGATTTATAACAATTCATTACATGAACTCTAGACATATTTAATGCTCGATTTAAAGATTGTACAATGTGAAAACGATCAATAATAATCTGTGCATTAGGAAATAATTGCTTGATTAACGATATATGGTTCATACATATCAATCGTTACTGTTTTGACTTTTTGTCTTAGTTTCAAAGAGTAACGATAAAAATGTTCTTTTAGCGATTTCAATTTACGATCCGCTACCACATCTACGATGCGGTGTGATATAGCATCTGCATAAATAAAGCTCATTTTCCCAGTTACATTTTTAACACTTTTAAATTCGTCCATCATTAAGTGTTCAGGTAAAGCATCAAAAGAAGACTGACCTACGTCGCTTGCCGCTTGATTAATCACTCTAGACACAGTCATTGATGATACTAAGCATGACTTAGCGATAGATTTTTGAGAGCGGTATTCTTGTGCTTTATCTAAAACTGAAGTTTTGTTTTGTTAGAAATAAAACAATAATCGTCGACAATATCAGATTTAGCCGTAAAATGACTATCGCATG
>NZ_JAESMI010000183.1:0-370 GCF_017893095.1 Staphylococcus sp. GDX8P80P
CCTTGATTTTGAGAATCTCTAATCATTTGATCTTTGAAACTATCATTGCTCATTAATGGTTTAAGAACTAAGAACATGATTGCAATTAATTGCTTGTACTAATTTTGACATTTAAATCGCTCCATTTCTTTTATTTATATATTTAAACTGTAAGTTTTAAGATATTAGAAACCAAAGATTTTACTTAATTCTGTTACACCATTAGAAATTACATCTAAAATACTTGTACTTAATTTAGTCCAGTCTTGATTTTGACCTGCTTCAATTGCACCTTTGATTGCGTTTGCGATTTTTTCCATGATAATAATCTCCTTTATAATGTAGATTTATATTTTAATGAAATGTTATTAGTCGAAATATTAGAATCCGA
>NZ_JAESMI010000184.1:0-842 GCF_017893095.1 Staphylococcus sp. GDX8P80P
TCAACAAGCGTGAGTGATTCAACAAGTGCAAGCACATCATTAAGTGAGTCAACGTCAACAAGTGAGAGCGACTCAACAAGCACAAGCACGTCATTAAGTGGATCAGAAAGTACGAGTCTTTCAGACTCAGCAAGTGCAAGCACATCAGATAGTGCATCAACGTCAACAAGCGTGAGTGACTCAACAAGTGCAAGCACGTCATTAAGTGAATCAACAAGTACGAGTCTTTCAGACTCAGCAAGTGCAAGCACGTCATTAAGTGAGTCAACATCAACAAGTGAGAGTGACTCAACAAGCGCAAGCACGTCATTAAGTGGATCAGAAAGTACGAGTCTTTCAGACTCATTAAGTGCAAGTACATCATTGAGTGCGTCAACATCAACAAGTGAGAGTGACTCAACAAGCACAAGCACATCATTAAGTGAATCAACAAGTACGAGTCTTTCAGACTCAACAAGTGCAAGCACGTTATTAAGTGAATCAACAAGTACGAGTCTTTCAGACTCAGCAAGTGCAAGCACGTCATTAAGTGAATCAACAAGTACGAGTCTTTCAGACTCAACAAGTGCAAGTACGTCATTAAGTGATTCAGCGTCAACAAGCGTGAGTGATTCAACAAGTGCAAGCACATCATTAAGTGAGTCAACGTCAACAAGTGAGAGCGACTCAACAAGCACAAGCACGTCATTAAGTGGATCAGAAAGTACGAGTCTTTCAGACTCAGCAAGTGCAAGCACATCAGTTAGTGCATCAACATCAACAAGTGTGAGTGACTCAACAAGTGCAAGCACGTCATTAAGTGCATCAACATCAACAAGCGTGAGTGATTCAACAAGTACAAG
>NZ_JAESMI010000185.1:0-2395 GCF_017893095.1 Staphylococcus sp. GDX8P80P
CAAGAAAATACATCAATTTTGATAAGTAGAAATGGTAAAAACATTGTATAGCATTTTACACAGGAGTCTGGACTTGACTGAGGTGAACAAAAATGAAATTTATTTTAAAAGTTTTTGTCGTAATGATTATAGCCTTTAGTTGGTTAACTAAGAAAAATAAAGCAGAATAAATAAATCTATTTTTTATCCTAAAAAGCCAACGTCAACACTTATTCACACAAGTGTCGACGTTGGCTTTTACTAATTAATAATTTTATTTTTGATGTTTATTGTCATCTTTGTATACGTATAATTTAAAATACTTACCTTCAGTTTTCATTTCTTTATAAAAATCAGCAATGATTTCAGCATTACTTTCTGCCCATTTTATATCAGTAGCATATTGATGTTCACCTGGATTCTTAGGATTCCATCTCATACTGTAGAGCGTATTTTGATCTTCGTGAGATAGGAAATGTTGGTGAATAAAGTCGGCGCCACCTTTGATTGCTTTTTCAGGTGTGTCCCAACCATGTTTTTTAGCGTACTCTGAACCCGTTTTAATTGGATCACTATCTAACGCGCCTACACCGTAGAAGTTATAATACTTCTTACCGTCAATTTCTACCCCGTTGGCTAATTCACTTTTAACTGAACCTGTTTCTAATAAAGCATGTGAAATTAAATATACTTCGTTAACATGCTTCTCTTTGGCAGCACTAATGAAAGCGTCAGTATGTTTCAATAACATTGGTCGGTCGAATAACATACGTTTAATACGATTTTCATCAATGCCTTGATATTTAGATAAATCTAAAAATTGATACTTTTGTTTGTCATCATCAATGAACTTACTACTGTCCATTGCAGCTTTTATTTCACTATCTGAAGCATCTCTCCAAGCAGTATTATTCTTGTTAGAGACTTGTTGACTTGTGTAATTATCAATTTGTTTTTTCGCAGCTTTATTTAAAGTTACATCTAAATGTTCTACGCGTTCTTCTTCATTAACATGCTTAAAGAATATTTGATCTGAAATCATATTAAAGAATATAAAACCTGCTGCAACTAAAACAATCAATAACCCCACTAGGCTAATAATTGAGCCTTTTTTGTGCTTCGTCATATTCACACCTCTTAGGTCAATGTTGTTTTTATTTAAAATCTATTATGATAATAAAGTTTAACATTATTAATTCTTATAAACAATTTTATACTTGCAATGTTACATATTCATAAAATAAAAGTAATCAAAATGAAACTTTGCAAAATAAAAAGTAATGAAACATATAGAATTTCATTACTTGATTCTCACCAGCAGTACTTTATCTATCAATTATCTTTACGATAATCCATCATAATAAAACTCGCTGCTTGAGATCTATTCTTGTAATAATATTGATTTAAATCAACTGTTCCTTCTATTTCACCATCTCGATACATCATTTCATTTGTAAAATTATTAATCATTACAAATTCAGAACGATTTCTAATAATGTCTAAATCATCATTTCTTGCGAAGAAATGCTCAAGATTTAAATGTGCGTAATCCAACGTTATACCTCCCATGTTACAAATTGACTAAAATTTAAATATATTAATGAATGTAAGGTATGTCCATAATGATTTTGTCGTATTGCTAAGTTACATGCGTCTTTAGACATGATTTTACAGTTTATAGTTAATCTATGCTTACTATTTAACACCCTTTTGTTAAATTACGCAAATGATAATTTAAATAAATTACTTTAAATTTTATATATCCGGAAATTTCATTTAAGTACTTAAATTAGGAGCGAATCTCTGAAGTATTGAATTTTAATGACATATATCATAAACATCATAAAATGATTCACTATTTGTTAAAGCATTATAACGTCAAGTATAATTATGATGAATTTTATCAATTATTACTCATAAAACTGTGGCAATTATCTAAGAATTACAATGACAATTCAAATGTAAGTTTATCCTCGTTTCTCTACCAACGACTCAATTTTTATTTAATTGATTTATTTAGAAAAGAAAGTTTAAAACCTGACATGGTTGACGTTGACATCTCAACCTCCCCACACCTTATCTCCGCTTCAATAGAAACATCAATCTTTAATTATAATGATATGACGCAATTGTTAAATCCTAGAGAACTTGAATGGTATAACTATTTCATTCAAGGTTATAAACAGTTTGAAATTGCCGAATTAATGCATGTGTCTTTATCTAGTATTAAAAACTATAAAACCTCTTCTATAAAAAAACTCAACAACTATTATGTCAAAGGTGAGTAATATGATACCACACAACACACATCATCTTCTTTATCTCCAAACTTTGCAGGCTAATACGCATAAAACGACATGTTGTTTTTCAACATATAATATGGTTTTGCCTTTTCCTATGTTGAGTTGTCAATTTA
>NZ_JAESMI010000186.1:0-248 GCF_017893095.1 Staphylococcus sp. GDX8P80P
TTTGTTTCTGGTTCTGAAAGCCTTTTATTAATTTGGGCTTTAAAATATTCCCAATTATAATTCTTCATTATTCTTTTATTTATTTTTGAATTGAAGTTCATACATTGGTGTTTCAGAGAACATTCTGAACAATCATCACAAATATCATTTACATGTCGTGATATATCATTTGTGGGGATAAGAACTGAAGTTTCCATTGGTAGAGTAAGTTGAGTCATGTTATAATCTTTATACATAAGGCACCTCGT
>NZ_JAESMI010000187.1:0-547 GCF_017893095.1 Staphylococcus sp. GDX8P80P
TTATTTATTTATAAATAATAACGGGATTTTGGGATTACGCTTGCGTAATCCTTCTCCTACATGAAGTTAGCCAATCCCGTTACTATCCCACTTATATTTTGTTTTGGGATGTTCTTTCGTCATATCAATATAAGCTTCACATTGAGCCATGATTTGTTAGCGTGTTGAATATATTTGTTAGATGAGTGTTATTGAATGACGAAAGGACAGTACATAGATATTATATTTGAAAGTAGAGTGTTTGAGGCAAAAACAAAGACGAAGTGCTGAGGAGCACTTCGTCTAGATTGTTATTATTAAAAAGTTGTTTAATAATTTCATTATTGAGCTTGAGAGTGACATAGAATTGTTTTTTATGATTCTCGTCTTTACGAATATCAATACGGTCAATAACCGTTAGGTATAATGCTTTGAGCTGTGATTTATCCATGGATTCTATATTTTGAAATATTCGTTGTAATAGGGCAGCGATTTGTTTCGTATCATAAGATGGTTTTTCTTGGTTTTGTTGCTGCTTGAGTTGATTCATTTGATTTGTAATGTCATT
>NZ_JAESMI010000019.1:0-17717 GCF_017893095.1 Staphylococcus sp. GDX8P80P
TCAATTGTACTAAATTTGGAAACTTCTTAAAATAAAATGCATCTAACGATTTTTCACACGACCTTAAATTATTGCAGTTGATTCACTTAATGTTGGCAAACAAAAAACGGGAGTGGAACAGAATTCTTTTGAATTCGTCGTCCACTCCCAGCTTGCTTTGCTTGTAGAATTTCTTGATGAAATTCTCTTTGCTGGGGCCCCGACTCCCAACTTGCTTTGCTTGTAGAATTTCTATGTGAAATCCTCTTTGTTGGGGCCCCGCCCGCAAGGATGACTAGAACTGAGAAAAGCTTGGTTTAAGCCCCTTATCAGTTCAGTCAGCAACTGCGAATTTGCTAAATAGCATGATTATATTATTTATGTCCCAGAGTGCTGTAATAAAAGTGACGTTATTTAATTGGAATAATTTTTCATGAAGAATAGCAATGATTGCAATTCTATACCTAAGTCAATATGATGAACTTGTACACTATTAGGTACTTCTATTCTAGTTGGTGTGAAATTTAAAATACCATTAATATTTGCTTCAATTAACTCATTTGCCACACGTTGCGCTACACTTTCTGGCGTCGTTAAAATAACAACATTAATATCTTTGTCAGCAAGAACTTGTTTTAAGTCGTTCATATGATGGACAGTCACATCACCAATCTTATTTCCGACAATGTGCTCATCAACATCAAAAGCCTCTGTAATGGTCATTTCATCGTGAATTGAAAAGTTATACGTTAAAAGTGCTCTACCTAAATTACCAACACCTACCAATGCAATGTGTATATTATCGCTATCACTAAGTGCCGTTTTAAAGAATTCTAATAAACTATCTATATTGTAACCATAACCTTTTTTCCCTAATTCTCCAAAATATGAGAAATCTCTACGAATGGTTGCTGATTCAATATTTAATGCCTCGCTAATCGCTTTTGAATTCACTCTGTCTATGCCTTTTGATTTTAACGTGTTAACGAATCTGTAATATAAAGGTAATCGTTTCAAAGTTGCCCGTGGAATTTTAGATTTATTTTGAGCCATTTAAAATGCCCCCCTTTCGTTTGAATTTTATAATCTATGTATCCAAACTATTTTGAGTGCTAAACGTTTTAAATTTTTAAAATTTTCTTATGTCCTATTATGAATACTGGAATATTATACCTTAACGCATTTTAAAAATAAATAACTTAGTTTCAAGAAACTAAGTTATACGGTAAAATATAGAGTAATATACAACTTAATTTCGAGTAATAAACTTACAAATAGAAAGGTGAAACCTGAATGATACTCTTGCAATTAAATGACATTTCGAAATCATTTGATGGTGATGATATTTTCACACGTGTGAATTTCGAAGTAAAGACAGGCGAACGAATCGGAGTCGTAGGTCGTAACGGTGCTGGAAAATCAACCTTAATGAAAATTATTGCCGGTGTTGAAGATTACGATAGCGGCCATATTTCTAAAATTAAAAATTTACGAATGGGGTACCTGACCCAACAAATGACGCTTAATTCATCCGCTTCAGTGTTTGAAGAAATGTCTAAACCATTTGAACATCTCAAAAAGATGGAACGCTTAATTAAAGAAGAAACGAACTGGCTCGCTGATCATGCATCTGACTATGATTCTGATGCCTATCAACAACATATGGAACGTTATGAATCATTAACCAATCAATTTGAACAACTCGATGGTTATCAATATGAAAGTAAAATCAAGACAGTTCTACATGGTTTAAATTTTACCGAAGATGATTTTGATAAACCCATTAACGATTTTAGTGGTGGTCAAAAAACACGATTATCAATAGCACAAATGTTATTAAATGAGCCAGATTTATTACTATTAGACGAACCTACAAACCATTTAGATTTAGAAACAACAAAGTGGTTAGAAGATTATTTAAAATACTTCAAAGGTGCCATCGTCATCATCAGTCACGATAGATACTTCTTAGACAAGATTGTCACGCAAATCTATGATGTGGCACTTGGTGATGTTAAACGTTATGTAGGCAATTACGAGCAATTTATCGAGCAACGTGATAAGTATTATGAAAGTCGCATGCAAGAATATGAACGTCAACAAGATGAAATTAAGCGATTGGAAACCTTTGTAGAAAAAAATATTACACGTGCCTCAACAAGTGGTATGGCAAAAAGTCGTCGCAAAACATTAGAGAAAATGGAACGTATCGACAAACCAATGTTAGACGCAAGAAGTGCCAATATTCAATTTGGGTTCAATCGAAATACAGGAAATGACGTGATGCATATTCGCAATCTTGAAATTGGTTATGATGCGCCTATAACATCTCCAATTAACATAGAAGTCACGAAAGGCGATCATATCGCAATCATAGGTCCTAATGGTGTAGGTAAAACGACGCTAATTAAGACAATCGCACAACGACAAGATCAATTAGACGGTAATATTACCTTTGGTGCTAATCTACAAATTGGCTACTATGATCAAAAGCAAGCAGAATTTAAATCCAACAAAACAATTCTCGACTATGTTTGGGATCAATATCCAACTATGAATGAAAAAGACATACGCGCTGTATTAGGACGTTTCTTATTTGTACAAGATGATGTTAAAAAAATTATTAACGATTTATCTGGTGGCGAAAAAGCACGATTACAATTAGCACTCCTTATGTTACAACGAGATAACGTCTTAATCCTTGATGAACCTACAAACCATTTAGATATTGATTCTAAAGAAATGCTTGAACAAGCATTAAAAGATTTTGAAGGAACGATTCTGTTCGTTTCCCATGATCGATACTTTATTAATCAATTAGCTAATAAAGTCTTTGATTTAAATATAGATGGCGGTCAGATGTATCTTGGAGATTATCAATATTATATTGAGAAAACAGAGGAAGCAGCTGCATTAGAAGCATTTGAAAATGAACGTAATGATGATAGCAAGAATGATGTTTCCAATCAAAACGTAAGCAATAACACCATCAATACGTATGATTCACAAAAACAACAACGCCGTGAGCAACGTAAATTAGAACGTCTCATTGAAGAATGTGAATCTAAAATTGAATCCTATGAAAATGAAATCGCTCAAATTGATGAACAACTGACGCAACCTGATGTATTTAATAATCCTGAAAAAGCTTCATCATTAGCGAATCAAAAACAAGAAACCGAACAGAAATTAGAACAAGTTATGACCGAATGGGAAAATTTACAAGAAAATGTTTAAAACGCATTAATCCTAAAATAGCTAAAAAGTATTTTATAACTTTTTAGCTATTTTTTTGAAACAATTTCAACAAAAGTTATAAACAGTTAAAATGCGATAATACCAACTATCCACAAAGTTATCCTACTTATCCACAAGGTATTTTTGATTCATTTACCATTTTTTTACACAAAATTAATCTGATATCCACATCGTTAAGAACCTTTTATCCACAACTTATACACTTAATGTTGATAAGTACAAATGTTCTCTATTGACCTTTATCAAATGATGTTTCTTCAAAAATAAAACCTCTTATAACATAAGCATTACAATGCTAACGTTCATAAGAGGTTTCGTATCGTAAAATAACTTTTTAAAATCATTTAAGCATCTATTGTTGCTTCTTCTATGTCCATGTTATTTTCACCATTTAAATCTAAATGAGCTGTAACGCCTGCTTGATAATAGTAGTATGCCGCTGCGCCGATCATTGCTGCATTATCCGTACATAATTTAGGACTTGGAATAGATAAATGAATATTATTTGCTTCACATAATTGTTGTAAACGTTGACGAAGTCCTTTGTTACTTGCAACGCCTCCAGCAACGATAAGTCTCTTCACATTATATGCTTTACATGCATTCATCGCTTTAGTGCTTAATACGTCTACGACACTATTTTGAAAACTAGTTGCCACATTTTCTTTAACAATCGTTTCATTCTTTTGTCTTAGGTTATGCAGTTTGTTGATTACAGCACTTTTCAAACCACTAAAACTGAAATCATAACTATCTTTTTCTAACCATACTCTTGGAAAATCATACGTATCTTGACCTTGTTGTGCTAATTTGTCAATTTGTGGTCCACCCGGATAAGGTAAATCAATTGTTCGTGCCACTTTATCATAGGCTTCACCCACTGCATCGTCTCTTGTCTCTCCAATAACTTCAAAGTGCATATGAGATTTCATATACACGAGTTCAGTGTGACCTCCAGATACGATTAACGCGATTAAAGGAAATGTTAATGGTTCTTCTAAATGATTAGCGTAAATATGACCAGCAATATGGTGTACAGGAATAAGTGGTTTATCGTAAGCAAAGGCTAGTGCTTTTGCTGCATTAATACCAATCAGCAATGCCCCAATTAATCCTGGCCCTTGAGTTACAGCTATTGCATCTATATCATGCATCGTGATGTTTACAGATATTAGCGCTTCATCAATAGTTGTTGTAATACCTTCCACATGATGTCGACTGGCAACCTCTGGCACAACACCTCCAAAACGCTTATGACTCTCAATTTGGCTAAGTACAATATTGGATAAAATTGTGTTGCCATCCTTAATGACACTTACACTTGTTTCATCACAACTTGTTTCAATTGCTAATATTAATGTTTCTTTATTCATTTAAGTTCACCCACATAACCATTGCATCCTCGCCTTCTCCATAATAATTTTTACGTTTACCACCAAATTGAAAACCCAAATTAGTATAAACGTGTTGTGCTATGACATTATCAACTCTAACTTCTAAACTCATTACTTCACATGTATGCTCAGCATAATCCATAACGTATTTTAACAATAATTGTCCCAGCCCATATCCTCTGTAATCTTTACGAATAGCTATCGTTGTTATTTGAGCTTGATCAATAACAATCCATAGCCCTAGATATCCGATAATTTCATTTTCAAAAAGAATTACAAAATATTTAGCAAAGTTATTTTCATTTAATTCATGATAAAATGCATCTATCGTCCATGAACTATCATTAAAACTGTCACGTTCTATATCAAATACATTAGGAACATCATCAACTTGCATCGCTCTAATTGTTAATTCTGATTCTGTTGGTTTAGCCAATTTCTTTCTGCCTCTGATAATTTAATATAATTTGGAACAAATGTATGAATATCTTCACTTTCAGTTAAAAGTGGTTTCATTGCAGGTGCATATGGTAAGTGACTTTGTATTTCTCCATCAAGATAGTTTGATAATTTATCAGCATCTTTACCAATATAGACAAATGGTTGTTTGAAATCAGTCAATTGTTGTTTTAATTCTTGAATTGGTAAATATTGATCTTCTAAAATTGTCTTTAATTTTCCTTCTTCATATTGATAAACACCTGTATAAACCGCTTCTCGACGTGCATCAATAATAGGAACCAATAACCTTTGGTCGCATTCATCCATTGTGGCAGCTAATGCTAATAAAGACGATACGCCATATAATTTTGCATTTAATGCATATGCTAACGTTTTAGCAGTTGTAACACCAATTCTTACACCTGTATATGAACCTGGCCCCTTAGCAACTACAATACCATCAATCTCGCT
Source organism: Staphylococcus sp. GDX8P80P (assembly GCF_017893095.1). Classification (NCBI taxonomy): domain Bacteria; kingdom Bacillati; phylum Bacillota; class Bacilli; order Caryophanales; family Staphylococcaceae; genus Staphylococcus; species Staphylococcus sp. GDX8P80P. Next base: position 5,544 of record NZ_JAESMI010000019.1, read on the forward strand.
TTTATCAATTTTCGCTTCTTCAAATAAATGTTGAATACCAGGCATAAGTTGACTAGAATGATCTTTTTTATTTTCGGTAGTCATTTCAGACAATACGGTATGATCTTGCATGATTGCGATTGACATCGGTTGATTAGATGTATCAATCAGTAATAAATTCACTTTCAACTTCCTCCTTAACGTTCAAATAATGTGTCCCTATGCCATTTAATTCAATCGTTCTTTGCGTTTCGTTAACAGTCTCTATATTAATGATTAATCGTTCTTCAGGTAATAAATCATAAATAAATTGACTCCACTCAATAACAGTGATGCCTTTATCTTGAAAATATTCTTCAAAACCTAAGTCCTCATCTGAATCTTCCAAACGATAGCAGTCCATATGATGTAGCTTTAAATGACTGCCTCTATAAGATTTTATAATATTAAATGTCGGAGAATTAATATTACGTTTAACACCTAAATGTTTACCTATAAATTGAGTTAGCGTTGTTTTACCTGCACCAAGATCACCATTTAATAAAATGACATCACCAGGCTTTAAGTGTCGAACTAACACATTAGCGAATTGATCTAATTCATCCAAGTTATTAATCGTTATCATTAGTCCCACTCTCTCTACTTATTTTATTAACTAAATTATATTGCTATATTTTTGATTTTAAATGACTTAATTTTCCTAACACAATTGAATTAAGCCATAACAATTTAACTTAATAAGTATAACAAATTCCACTAGCAATTTCCCTATAAGGAACATAAATTTGAAAAAGGATTGATGTTAGAAAATTCTTAAAAATTATATTGACTTAATAAACACTGTGTAGTAAATTAAGTTCATCGAATTTTTAAACAATTCTAACTATTTAAATATAACCATTCAAGGAAGGAGTATATTAAAATGACTACAATGACACATCAAGCATATAATCCAACTGACAATTTAATTATTTTATTATACTCTCAAGGGCTGGAACTTTAGTATCTTTCAATTACTAAATGTTTAAGTCCTATTTCTCATTGAATGGGACTTGTAGACGTCCCAATCACAAATTGGGACGTCTTTTTATGTGTAACAAACTTAATGTGTTTTATGGGGGAATTATTTATGAGAAGTGACATGATAAAAAAAGGTGATCAACAAGCACCTGCTCGAAGTCTTTTACACGCCACGGGCGCACTTAAAAATCCAACAGATATGAATAAACCTTTTGTAGCGATTTGTAATTCTTATATCGACATTGTACCTGGACATGTCCATTTAAGAGAACTGGCTGACATCGCGAAAGAAGCAATACGTGAGGCAGGCGCAATTCCTTTTGAATTTAATACGATTGGTGTCGATGACGGTATCGCTATGGGACATATTGGAATGCGATACTCACTCCCTTCTCGAGAACTTATTGCAGATGCTGCTGAAACTGTTATTAATGCGCACTGGTTCGATGGTGTATTTTACATTCCTAATTGCGACAAAATCACACCTGGTATGATATTAGCTGCTGTAAGAACCAATGTACCAGCAATATTCTGTTCAGGTGGCCCTATGAAAGCTGGATTATCTGCTCAAGGGAAAGCATTAACATTATCATCCATGTTTGAAGCAGTTGGTGCTTTTAAAGAAGGTAAACTTTCGAAAGAAGCATTTTTAGATATGGAACAAAATGCTTGCCCTACTTGTGGCTCATGCGCAGGCATGTTTACAGCAAATTCAATGAATTGCCTAATGGAAGTGTTAGGTTTAGCACTACCTTATAACGGTACAGCTTTAGCAGTTAGTGAACAAAGAAGAGAAATGATTCGTGAAGCGGCCTTTAAATTAGTTGATAATATTAAAAAGGATATTAAGCCACTTGATATTGTGACTAGAGAAGCAATTGACGATGCATTCGCACTGGACATGGCGATGGGTGGTTCCACTAACACGGTATTACATACTTTAGCGATAGCAAATGAAGCTGGCATTGATTATGACTTAGAGCGTATCAATGAAATTGCTAAGAGAACGCCTTATTTATCTAAGATTGCACCAAGTTCATCATATTCAATGCACGATGTACACGAAGCTGGTGGTTGTCCAGCTATCATAAATGAATTAATGAAAAAAGAAGGCACTCTACACCCAGATAGACTTACAGTGACTGGACAAACGCTCCGTGAAAACAATGAAGGTAAAGAGATTAAAAACTTTGAGGTCATTCACTCACTCGACAATCCATATGATAAACAAGGTGGGCTCTCTATCTTATTTGGAAATATTGCGCCTAAAGGTGCCGTAATTAAAGTTGGTGGTTTTGACCCTTCTATCAAAACATTCACTGGTAAGGCAATCTGTTTCAACTCACATGATGAAGCAGTCGAGGCCATTGATAACAAAATCGTTCGTGAAGGTCACGTCGTTGTTATACGTTACGAAGGACCTAAAGGAGGACCAGGAATGCCTGAAATGTTAGCACCTACCTCTTCAATTGTAGGTAGAGGATTAGGTAAAGACGTTGCATTAATTACTGATGGTAGATTTTCTGGAGCAACAAGAGGTATTGCTGTTGGACATATTTCACCAGAAGCCGCATCAGGTGGTCCTATTGGCCTCATTAAAGACGGTGATGAAATTACGATTGATTTAATCAATCGCACTTTAGATGTTAATCAAACCGAAGAAGAACTTAATCAACGCAAAAAAGCACTACAACCTTTTAAAGCTAAAGTAAAATCAGGTTATCTAGCGAGATATACCGCTTTGGTAACGAGTGCGAACACTGGTGGCATAATGCAAGTTCCCGAAAATCTTATCTAACTAGAGGAGTTGTTCATCATGGCAAATAAAATGGAAAGTAACGTCGTTAGTTCATCAACTACGGCACATTCAAATCAATCTAATCTGAAAGCAGACGTCAATAGTAACGAGAATCACACACTAAGAGATGGCTCAGAACTTTTAGTTGAAGCCCTATTACATGAAGATGTTGACTTTATTTTCGGCTACCCTGGTGGTGCAGTTTTACCTTTATACGACACGTTTTATGATGGTAAAATTAAACACATTTTGGCAAGACATGAGCAAGGTGCGACACATGCTGCTGAAGGCTATGCTAGAGTATCTGGCAAAACTGGTGTAGTCGTAGTTACAAGTGGTCCTGGCGCTACAAATGCAATTACAGGAATTACAGATGCTTATTGTGATTCCCTCCCCTTGGTGGTATTCACAGGACAAGTAGCAACGCCAGGTATTGGTAAAGATGCCTTTCAAGAGGCAGATTTACTTTCTATGACAACACCAATCACGAAGGCGAATTTCCAAGTTAAAAATGTAAACGATATTCCTAGAATTATTCATGAAGCATTTTACTTAGCTAATTCAGGTCGTAAAGGCCCAGTCGTTATAGATTTCCCTAAAGATATGGGTGTGCTAAAAACAACTGCACCACTTGTAAGTGACGTGAATTTACCAGCCTATAAAGTTACTGAAGAACCTCAGAATAAAGACATTGATCAATTAGTTCATTATCTATCTAAGGCCAAACAACCAGTAGTCTTAGCAGGTGCAGGGATAAATCATTCGCAATCCAACGATTTATTAACGCAGTTTGTAACGAAACATCAAATTCCAGTAGTAACTACACTATTAGGCTTAGGTGCGATTCCATACGATAATCCATTATTTCTAGGTATGGGGGGTATGCATGGATCTTACGCTAGCAATATGGCTTTAACTGAATGTGATTTATTACTTAATTTGGGTAGTCGATTCGATGATAGACTTGCAAGCAAACCGGATGAATTTGCGCCGAATGCTATTGTTGTTCATGTGGATATTGATGAATCGGAAATCAATAAAGTGATTGCCACTGATTTAGGAATTGTAGCTGATTGTAAACAGGTATTGACAGCTTTGTCTCATAAGTTTAAAAATGAAACTTCTCATGATAAATGGGTTCAACATTGTCTTGAAAATAAAAGCAAATATCCTTTTAAATATACAGTGGCAGATGACACATTTTGTAAGCCCCAAAAGGCGATTGAATATATTGGGCAAATTACACACGGTGAAGCCATCGTTACTACTGATGTTGGGCAACATCAAATGTGGGCGGCTCAATTCTATCCTTTCAAACATCATGGTCAATGGGTTACAAGTGGCGGATTAGGTACAATGGGCTTTGGTATTCCTTCTGCGATTGGTGCTCAATTAGCTGAACCCGACAAAACTGTTATCTGTTTCGTTGGTGATGGTGGGTTCCAAATGACGAATCAGGAAATGGCATTACTTCCTGAATACGGACTTAATGTAAAGATCGTTCTTATTAATAACGGAACCTTAGGTATGGTCAAACAGTGGCAAGACAAATTCTTTAACCATCGATTCTCTCATTCCGTATTTAATGATCAACCTGACTTCATGAAAATGGCGGAAGCTTATGGTGTCAAAGGTTACTTAATTGATCATCCCGATAAATTAACAGCGACACTTGATGAAGCATTTAATTATCAAGGGCCTGCATTAATTGAAGTTAGAATCTCACCTACCGAACCAGTTAATCCTATGATTCCAAGTGGCAAAGCGAACCATGAAATGGAGGGATTAGAATGAAACGCGTTTTACAGTTAAAAGTCACAGACCAAGTAAGTACGTTAAATAGAATCACGAGCGCCTTCGTTCGACTACAATATAATATAAACGAACTGACAGTTAAGCCATCAGAAGACAACGGTATTTCTGATATGCAAATTATTGCTGATATTGAAGATGAAGCAATTTTTAAAATATTAGTAGCCAAATTAAAAAAACAAGTCAGTGTATTAGAAGTTCAAGTTATCAACCAGCAATAAAGTAAATTCTACATTAATGCGCTAGTACAAATAAACAAAACATGACTAACATCACATTTTATAGATAATAGTATATCTATAATTTTGAGAATATTCAAAATATTGAAATTTTAAATTTTTGGAGGAATGTATTATGACTAAAGTTTATTATGATCAATCAGTTGAGAAAGATGCATTACAAGGTAAAAAAATCGCAATTGTAGGTTACGGTTCACAAGGACATGCACATGCACAAAATCTTAAAGACAATGGCTATGACGTTATTGTAGGTATCCGCCCTGGTCATTCTTTTGACAAAGCTAAAGAAGACGGATTTGATGTGTATCCAGTCGCAGAAGCAGTTAAACAAGCTGATGTCATCATGGTATTATTACCAGATGAAATTCAAGGCAATGTATATAAAAACGAAATTGAACCTAATTTAGAAGCAGGAAATGCCTTAGCATTTGCACACGGATTTAACATTCACTTTGAAGTTATCAAACCACCGAAAGATGTCGATGTCTTCCTAGTAGCACCTAAAGGACCTGGTCACTTAGTAAGACGTACGTTCGTTGAAGGAACTGCAGTGCCGGCATTATTCGGTGTACAACAAGATGCTACTGGTCAAGCACGCGATATTTCTTTAAGTTACGCAAAAGGTATTGGTGCTACGCGTGCGGGTGTCATTGAAACAACATTTAAAGAAGAAACAGAAACTGATTTATTCGGTGAGCAAGCTGTACTTTGTGGTGGTATCCATAAATTAATCCAAAGCGGTTTTGAAACACTTGTTGAAGCGGGTTATCAAAAAGAATTAGCTTATTTCGAAGTATTACACGAAATGAAATTAATTGTTGATTTAATGTATGAAGGCGGAATGGAAAACGTTCGTTATTCAATCTCAAACACTGCAGAATATGGCGACTATGTTTCAGGGCCTAGAATCATTACACCGGATGTCAAAGATAATATGAAAGCTGTATTAAAAGATATTCAAAATGGTAATTTTGCAAATAGTTTTGTTAAAGATAATGAAAATGGCTTTAAAGAATTTTATAAATTACGCGAACAACAACACGGTCATGAAATTGAAGCTGTTGGTCGTGAGTTAAGAAAAATGATGCCATTCATTAAATCTAAAAGCATTCAAAAATAATAGCTAAGGGGTTGTTAAAGATGGAAAGCCATATTCAAATTTTCGATACGACTTTAAGAGATGGTGAACAAACACCAGGCGTTAATTTCTCTTTTGATGAAAGATTAAAGATAGCTAAACAGTTAGAGACATGGGGCGTAGATATACTAGAGGCTGGGTTTCCCGCTTCTAGTACTGGTAGTTTTAAGTCTGTTCAAGCAATTTCAAATACATTAACTCAAACAGCTGTATGTGGATTAGCGCGTTGTAAGAAATCAGATATTGATGCTGTTTATGAGGCTACGAAAGATGCTGTAAAACCAGTTATTCATGTGTTTATCGCTACCTCACCTATTCATTTAACGCATAAACTCAAAATGACTCAAGAACAAGTATTGGAATCAATTAAAGAACATGTCACGTATGCTAAACAATACTTCGATGTCGTTCAATTTTCACCAGAGGATGCGACTAGAACAGAATCAGATTTCTTAATCAAATGTGTACAAATGGCAGTTGACTCTGGTGCAACGATAATTAATATTCCAGACACTGTTGGTTACAGTTATCCAAATGAATATGGTCAAATTTTTAAAACCTTAATTGAGCACATAAAGACGAACCAAGACATTATTTATAGTGCACATTGTCATGACGATTTAGGAATGGCAGTTGCAAATAGCTTAGCTGCAATTGAAAATGGTGCTACTCGAATAGAGGGAACAGTTAACGGCATTGGTGAACGAGCTGGCAATACTGCGCTAGAAGAATTAGCGTTAGCACTTTATGTACGAAAAGACCATTATGGTAATGAAACGCGATTAAATCTATCAGAAACCAAAAACACATCCGACATTATATCACGCTATGCTGGTATACGTGTACCAAGAAATAAAGCCATTGTTGGTCAAAATGCTTTCAGTCATGAATCTGGTATTCATCAAGATGGCGTTCTAAAAAATCCAGAAACATATGAAATTATGACACCACAACTTGTTGGTATACGTAAAAATGATTTACCGCTTGGCAAATTATCAGGTAAACACGCTTTTGCTGAAAAATTAAAATCATTAGGATATGATATTGAACCTCAAAATCAAGTTGAATTATTTAAACAATTTAAAGCTATAGCTGATAAGAAGAAAAGTGTTACAGATCGTGATATACACGCACTGATTCAAGGTTCTGAACATGAACAAAATGCAATATATCAAGTCGAAACACTGCAATTACAATTTGTGTCAAACGGTTTACAAAGTGCTGTCGTCGTTATCAAAGATAAACATGGTAAGTTATATCAAGATTCAAGTATTGGTACGGGATCAATTGTGGCTATATATAATGCAGTTGATCGAATTTTCAAGCATAAGAGTGAACTCATTGAATATCGAATTGATTCAGTCACTGAAGGTACTGATGCTCAAGCTGAAGTTCATGTGTCATTAAATATAGAGGGTCATCCCGTTAATGGTATCGGTATTGACCATGATGTATTATATGCCTCTTGCAAAGCATATGTAGAAGCGCATGCAAAATATGCGAGTGAAATTCAAAATAAGGAGCGTAATCATCATGCCTTTTAAAATAGTAGCTTTACCCGGTGATGGCATAGGTCCAGAAATATTAAGTGGAACGTTAGAACTATTAGAACAAATAAGTAAAAAATATCAATTTGAGTATCAGTTGAAGTCGTATGACTTTGGTGGTGCAGCCATAGATTCGCAGGGTGTTCCCCTACCAGATGATACTTTAGAAGCGTGTAAAAATGCAGATGCAATTTTACTGGGAGCTGTAGGTGGTCCACAATGGACAAACCCTAAAAATAGACCTGAACAAGGCTTATTGGCATTGCGGAAATCATTAGGATTATTCGCTAACATACGTCCTACTAAAGTTACAGACGGTACAAGCCACTTCTCTCCAATTAAAGAAGAACGTGTCAAAGGAACTGATCTTATTATAGTAAGAGAGTTAACTAGCGGATTATATTTCGGTCAACCTCGACATCTTGATGACCTTAGTGCATTAGATTCATTAACTTACACTAAAGATGAAATTCAACGTATTGCGAAGGTTGCATTTGAATTAGCATTAAATCGAAAGAAAAAATTAACATCAGTTGATAAAGAAAATGTACTAGCTTCGAGTAAGCTTTGGCGTCAAACAATCGATGAAGTTAGCTTGGATTATCCAGAAGTAGAAGTAAACCATTTATTAGTTGATGCGTGTAGTATGCACTTAATTACGCGACCTACCGACTTCGACGTAATTGTAACCGAAAATTTATTTGGAGATATTTTAAGTGATGAAGCTTCTACTATACCTGGTTCTCTAGGTTTATCCCCTTCTGCTAGTTTTAGTTTAGAAGGGCCAAGATTATATGAGCCTATTCATGGTTCAGCACCTGATATTGCAAATCAAAATATAGCTAATCCATTTGGTATGGTTCTTTCTTTAGCAATGTGTTTGCGTGAAAGCTTTAACTTTGAAGATGCCGCATCAGAACTAGAACAATTGGTATATCAGTTAATTAAAGAAGGAAAAACAACACCAGATTTAAATGGCCAATATACTACGTCAGATATTTTTAACGAACTAAAAAAGAATTATGAATAAGGAGGAGTACTTTTATGGGACAAACGTTATTCGATAAAGTTTGGAATAAACATGTTTTAACCGGTAATGAAGGTGAGCCTCAATTATTATATATAGATTTGCACTTAATTCATGAAGTGACTTCTCCTCAAGCTTTCGAAGGATTGAGACTACAGAACCGTAAATTAAGACGTCCTGATTTAACATTCGCAACGTTAGACCACAATGTTCCTACCATTGATATTTTTAATATTAAAGATGAAATTGCAAATAAACAAATCACAACACTTCAAAAAAATGCAAAAGCATTTGGCGTTCATCTCTTTGACATGGGTTCAGACGAACAAGGTATTGTTCATATGGTTGGTCCAGAAACTGGTCTTACTCAACCAGGAAAAACAATTGTCTGTGGTGATTCACATACTGCTACACATGGTGCTTTTGGTGCAATCGCCTTTGGCATAGGAACAAGTGAAGTAGAACATGTATTTGCTACTCAAACGCTTTGGCAAACGAAACCTAAAAACTTAAAAATAGATGTCACAGGTCAACTACCAAAAGGTGTCTACGCCAAAGATATTATTTTGTATCTTATTAGTAAATATGGTGTGGATTTTGGCACAGGCTATGCTATAGAGTTTACGGGTGAAACAATCAAAGCGTTATCCATGGAAGCTAGAATGACAATTTGCAATATGGCTATAGAAGCTGGCGCTAAATATGGATTAATGCAACCAGATGAAACAACATTCGATTACGTCAAAGGTAGAAGGTATGCTCAAAATTTTGAACGTTCTATTCATGATTGGCGTAAATTATATACTGATGAGGACGCTCAATTTGATAAAGTTATTCAACTCGATGTCACACATCTCGAACCACAAGTGACATGGGGCACAAATCCAGAAATGGGTGTTAGCTTTAATACACCTTTTCCACAAATTAAAAATATTAATGATGAGCGTGCCTACCAATACATGGGTCTTAAACCAGGCCAAAAAGCAGAAGATATTGATTTAGGTTATGTCTTCTTAGGTTCTTGTACAAATGCAAGACTATCGGATTTAATAGAAGCTAGTCACATCGTTAAAGGTAATCAAGTTCACCCTAAGATTACTGCAATCGTTGTACCAGGCTCTCGTTCTGTTAAAAAAGAAGCTGAAGCGTTAGGTTTAGATAAAATCTTCAAAGAGGCTGGATTCCAATGGAGAGAACCTGGTTGCTCAATGTGTTTAGGTATGAATCCAGACCAAGTACCAGAAGGCATTCATTGTGCTTCTACAAGTAATCGTAACTTTGAAGGAAGACAAGGTAAAGGTGCGAGAACGCATCTTGTGTCCCCTGCTATGGCAGCTGCTGCCGCTATCAAAGGAAAATTTGTAGATGTTAGAAAGGTGGTTGTTTAACAATGGATATTCAACCTATTACAACCTACACAGGTAAAGTTGTACCATTATTTAACGACAATATAGATACCGATCAAATTATTCCTAAAGCTCATCTTAAACGCATTACTAAAAGTGGATTTGGACCATTTGCGTTTGATGAATGGCGATATCTACCAGACGGTTCAGATAATCCAGATTTTAATCCAAACAAACCTGAATATGCGGGTGCTTCTATTTTAATAACTGGAGATAATTTTGGTTGTGGCTCAAGTCGAGAACATGCTGCATGGGCTTTAAAAGATTATGGATTTAATATTATTATAGCTGGAAGTTTTAGTGACATCTTTTATATGAATTGTACAAAAAATGGCATGCTACCGATAACTTTGAATGAAGATGAAAGAAAATATTTAGCATCTCAGAAAGAAATTACAGTGGATTTACCACAACAGACAGTTTCAGCAAATAATAAATCATTCAAATTTAAAATCGATGAAACGTGGAAACATAAATTAGTAAATGGACTAGATGATATCGCCATTACATTGGCGTATGAAGATTTAATAGAACAATATGAAAATAAAAATAAAGGTTGAGATACTATGACTGTAAAGACAACAGTAAATGCTAAAGATGTAGATAATGCATATTTACGAATTAAAGATGTTGTTAAAGAGACACCTCTACAATATGATCTCTATCTTTCGCAAAAATATGATTGTAACGTCTATTTAAAAAGAGAAGATTTACAATGGGTACGTTCATTTAAACTTAGAGGTGCATATAATGCCATTTCGGTATTAACTGATGAGGCTAAAGAAAAAGGTATTACATGTGCCAGTGCCAGAAATCATGCTCAAGGTGTGGCATATACTGCTAAAGCACTAAATTTACAAGCAGTCATATTTATGCCAGTGACCACACCTCTTCAAAAAGTTAATCAAGTTAAATTCTTTGGTTCAAAAAATGTTAAAATAGTGCTAACTGGAGACACCTTTGATGATTGTTTAAAAGAAGCTTTAGCTTATACTAAACAAAATCATATGACCTTCATTGATCCTTTTAATAACGTCAACACAATCGCTGGTCAAGGCACGCTTGCAAAAGAAATTTTAAATCAGTCAAATCATGATGCTATCACTTTTGACTATTTATTCGCTGCAATTGGTGGTGGCGGTTTGATTTCAGGTATAAGTACGTATTTAAATCAATATAGCCCTCAAACTAAAATAATTGGTGTTGAACCTACTGGCGCTAGCAGCATGTATGAATCAGTAGTTGTACAAAATAAAGTTGTTACACTCGACCATATTGATAAATTTGTAGATGGCGCTTCTGTAGCACGTGTAGGTGATATCACATTTAATATTGCTAATCAATATGTTGACGACTATATTCAAGTAGATGAAGGAGCAGTCTGTTCAACTATCTTAGATATGTACTCAAAACAAGCCATTGTTGCAGAACCTGCAGGTGCATTAAGTGTAGCAGCATTAGAGAATTATAAAAAAGAAATTCGAGGTAAGACTGTAGTATGCGTCATTAGTGGTGGTAATAACGATATTAATCGTATGAAAGAAATCGAAGAGCGTTCATTACTTTATGAGGAAATGAAACATTACTTTATACTTAACTTTCCTCAACGTCCTGGTGCACTCAAAGAATTTGTAAATGATGTTTTAGGACCACAAGATGATATTACTAAGTTTGAATACTTAAAGAAAACTTCTCAAAATACGGGTACTGTTATTATTGGCATTCAGCTGAAAAATCACGATGACCTTAATCAACTCAAATCTAATGTCCATAATTTTGATCCATCAAATATTTATATTAATGAAAATAAGATGCTGTATTCACTTTTAATTTAATGATATAACACTCCCATTGATCTGTATGGGAGTGTTATTTGTGTACATTTAGTTCAACACAAGCGTTCGCATCTTTCTTCCTTTTCTAAAATTGCTTGCTCTTTTAGCTCTACTAAACTCGCTTCTCAATTTTCTCAACTCATCAGCTTCAAACGCTTTCTCTTCGTAAAGCCATTATACATATATCATTAAACCTTCGGTTTGATTTTTAAGCATAAAAAAAGAGACCTTACGGTCTCGATATCGGCTCATCGCATCCTTACGATTTGCCTGGCAACGTCCTACTCTAGCGGAACGTAAATCGGCTACCATCGGCGCTAAGAACCTTACATTACTTCGAGGCAAGCGCTCACATCTTTCTTCCTTTTCTAAA
>NZ_JAESMI010000188.1:0-427 GCF_017893095.1 Staphylococcus sp. GDX8P80P
TTATTTATTTATAAATAATAATGGGATTTCGGGATTACGCTTGCGTAATCCTTCTGTCACTTGAAGTTATCCAATCCCATTGCTATCCCGTTCATATTTTATTTTGGGATGTTCTTTCGTCATACAATATAAGCTTCACATTGAGTTGTGACTTGTTAGTATGTTGAAAAGGTTCGTTAGATGGGTGTTATTGAATGACGAAAGGACAGTACATAGATATTAGATTTGAAAGTAGAGTGTTTGAGGCAAAAATAAAGACGAAGTGCTGAGGAGCACTTCGTCGAGTGGGGTATCATTGAAAAGTTGTTTAATAATTTCATTATTGAGTTTTAGTGTAACGTAGAACTGTTTTTTATGATTACCATCTTTACGAATATCAATACGGTCAATAACCGTTAGGTACAAAGCTTTGAGCTGTGATTTATCC
>NZ_JAESMI010000189.1:0-4395 GCF_017893095.1 Staphylococcus sp. GDX8P80P
CTGAAGCTGTACCGTATGTATGAGAGCCAACAATACGGAGTATTGTAAATAAAGAAGCCAGTAAATGAATTTGTTAAAACTCATTTACTGGCTATTTCTCTAGGAATTATGTCCCAGACTCTATTTTGCTAGGAATGATGTCCCAACCTCTTCCTTCCTGATTACGATGACTATGATGATCCTTTGTCTTGATTAAAATTCGCTGGTAATGTCTTAACAAATGTAAATAACACAATCGTTTGAATGATTACCATAATGACTAATCCAATTCGAATATATAAGTTTGAAATCATAAAAATAGAAAAACCAACTACTATATATAAACTTATAAGTATTCTTATTTTTTCTTTCATCGTATAACCTTTATACTTTTTAAGATTCTCAACGTAATCTTTATAAATTTGAGTGCTTTCAAGCCATACTTTGAACTTTTTGGAACTATTCGTAAAGCATATAACCGCTAAAATTAAAAAAGGTGTTGTCGGTAATAATGGTAACACTGCACCTATAAAAGCTATTACAGTAAAAAATATACCTAATGCTATTAATACATATCTCATTTACTTGTATCATCACTCCATATCCCATTATTAAAACTAGATATTTTTTACTTACGTCCCTCTAGTTATTATAAAAACATCACAAGTATTAAAGTTACCAAATCGTCAATCCATCTCATGTCTATGATTCGAAGTCCTTTAATAATTGTGATGCAAACTTTATCTTACAATTTTCTTTTCAAAACGATTTAAATCATTATCATGACCTATCATAATCAATATATCTCCAAATTCGATGTTCATCGAAGGGTCTGGGGATACAACAATCTCTTTACCACGTTTAATCGCAATAATATTGATCCCAAATTGCGCACGAATATCTAAATCAATAATTGATTGTCCTGTCATTTTTTCACTTGCTTTTAATTCAACTAGTGAGTGTTCATCTGCTAATTCAAGGTAGTCTAAAACACTAGCGCTTGCTACATTATGCGCAATTCGACGTCCCATATCTCTCTCAGGATGGACAACTGTATCTGCACCAATTTTATTTAATATTTTAGCATGATAATCATTTTGAGCTTTTGCTGTAACTTTTTTTACACCTAATTCTTTAAGTATAAGCGTAGTTAATGTACTAGATTGTATATTTTCACCAATTGCTACGATGACATGATCAAAGTTACGAATACCTAAACTTTTCATCACGGTTTCATCTGTCGTATCAGCTACGACTGCGTGCGTTGCAATGTCACTATATTCATTAACACGCGCCTCATCTCTATCAATTGCCATAACATCCATATCTAACGCATTTAACTCTCTTACTATACTTCCACCAAAGCGACCTAACCCAATAACAACATATTCTTTCTCCATTGAACGGCTACCCCTATCTCTTAAAAATAAGGCAAAGGCTGAGATAAATGACATCATGTAAATCATACTTCATAAAGTTAATATACATTGATGTTCATTATCTCAGCCCCCTTCTATTATTAAAATTATTTTTTACCTTCTACATATTCTTTATCGAATACAAATAATCTCAATAATAATATTAACGATGGAACTAATAAAAGTAAACCTAAAATAAATACAATCACAAGTGCTAATCCCATTGAATCATTAACACCTGAATCACTTACCTTAATAAATGGATATAATAAATAAGGTAATTTACTTATGCCATATCCATAAAATGCAAATGCCATTTGGAGTATCACCATTATAAATGCTAGACCATGATATTTCTTAATGAAGTTCAAAATACCCGCTACAATGAAACAAATGAAGCTTAGTGCAAACATCCACCAGTAATGTTGTACTGCATTATTGAAATGATCTGCATTTTGAATTCTCAACGATAAGAAAACAAATAGTGAAATAATAATCATAGGAGGTCCCCAGAAAATAAACCATTGTCTCATATATTTATATGCCACTTCATCTTTAGCTTTCGATGCATAGTATGTTAAAAATCCTGAAGATATATACAATACACTAATGATTGCTAAAAAGACGACTGACCAAGCAAATGGACTAAGTAGTAATTGGAACCAATCTAAATCAAAATGTGAACCACGTTCATTGATATAGCCACCTTCAGATATTGTTAATACCGTTGCTAATGATGCTGGAATTAATAAACCTGTTAAACCATACATAACTATCCATGGCAATTTAGTGTCTTGACCATAATGTTCAAATGCGTAGAAACTTCCTCGAATAGAAATCAGAATAAGCGCAATAGAACCAGGTACTAGCAACACAGTACCAAAATATAATGCTGAATCAGGGAAAAATCCTACAAATCCAACAAAGAAGAACACGAAGAATACATTTGTAACTTCCCATACTGGATTTAAGTATCGTTCAACTAAGTGGTTAATCTTTTTCTCTTCTCCAGTTAATTTAGTGTGTAAAGTAAAGAAACCCGCACCAAAGTCAATTGAAGCGACAATGATATATAAAAATAAGAACGTCCAAAGTAAGGTAATACCTATTGTAGTATAATCCATTAAGCATGACCTCCTTTTTCGATGACTTTATCTACATCATCTTGGGCAGGTTTATCTTTGAACATACGAATGAGTACATATGCTGATGTAAAGAGTAATACTAAGTAGAGTAATCCAAATAGTATAGTAACTAATGTTATTCCTCCTGCTTGCGTAGCAGCTTCACTCACACGCATATATCCTCTAACTATCCATGGTTGACGTCCAACCTCAGTTAAAAACCATCCAAATTCGATAGCTAACATAGAAGCTGGCCCAGTAGGAAGAATCGCGTATAACATACCTTTATGCGTAACGAATTTACGTAGTTTCTTAATGATTAAAGTTAAAATAAAAGCACCTGAAATAACAAAGCATAATACACCCATAGTTACCATTAAATCAAAGAAGTAATGGACAATTAATGGAGGTAGTTCATCTTTCGGAAAATCATTGAGTCCTTCTACTTTAGTGTTTACATTATTATCCGCTAAGAAACTCAGCATGCCTGGTATTTTGATAGCACCTTCAACTTCTTGAGTCTTCTCGTTTAATACACCGAAGAATACTAAATCCGCTTTCGATTGTGTATCAAAGTGCCACTCGTAAGCCGCTAATTTCTCTGGTTGCGCTTGGTGTAAGAATTTAGCTGATAAGTCCCCCGCTAACATTGACAATAATGTTGATAAGAATCCAACAATCATAGTCATTTTTAAAGCTTTTTTATGATATTCTGCATCTTTATTATATTTGTTTTTCAATAGTTTAAATGCTGCAATAGTTGCTAGAACAAACGCCATTGTCATACCTGCAGTAGCTACCACATGGAAGGCTCTTACTAGGAATGAAGGATTGAACATTGCTTCAAGTGGTTGTACATTAACCATTTTGCCGTCCTTCATTTCAAATCCTGCTGGTGTGTTCATGAATGAGTTCACTGATGTAATAAAGAACGCAGAGAATGAACCACCGATAATAACTGGAATGCTAATAATGAAGTGTGTCCATTTATTTTTGAAACGATCCCATGTATATAAATAAATACTTAAGAATATCGCTTCAAAGAAGAACGCAAATGTCTCCATAAATAGTGGTAAAGCAATGACATGCCCACCCATTTTCATAAATGTTGGCCAAATTAATGATAATTGTAAACCGATAATTGTACCTGTTACAACACCAACAGCAACAGTAATGGTATAACCTTTCGACCAACGCTTGGCTAATGCTATATATTTAGGATCCTTGTTTTTGATTCCTAAAAATTCTGCAATTGCAAACATAAGTGGCATACCAACACCTATCGTCGCAAAGATGATATGTACTGCTAACGTCATACCAGTTAGGAAACGACTAATTTCAACGGAATCCATAATTTCATCACCTTTTCTATATCTATTTTTAAAAAGCAATTAATATAAATTATATTATGTTCTATTTTCTAACTAAATCCTTTTGCTTAAATTTAAGAAAGATTTTTTTGATGAATTTCACATAATTTTCACAGTTTGCATTTCTTTCCAAAATTATATATAGTATTTTTCATGATAATAACTCGATAGGAGTGAGCTCGATTGCCAAACATCGTTATTTTTACTCAAAATGATTGTCCCCCTTGTACATTTGTAAAAAATTATCTTACTGAACACAAGGTCGGTTATATTGAAAAGAACATTGCGAATCAACAATATCGCGCTGAAATGATGGATTATGATGCGTTCGCTACACCATTTATTCTCTTAGATGGCGAACCAATGTATCAAGTGGATTTAGATAAGATTAATGCTGCATGTCATATTGGTTCATAGCATAATCGTATTAACGATACAGGCCTAGCACTAAATGAAATGATTTAGTTGCTAGGTTCTTTATTGTAAAAAAGGTTCTACGCAAAC
>NZ_JAESMI010000190.1:0-1564 GCF_017893095.1 Staphylococcus sp. GDX8P80P
TACACATAGGCGCATTACCTTCCTTTTTTATTTGTTGTGGTAACTAATAATTATAGAGGTAATTGCGCTATTTTTGTATTCAAAACATAAAAATTGGACAGATGATTTTAGTCATCAGTCCAATTTATTATAGAACCTTTATTACTAAAAAGGGACTAGCAAAACGACTAGTCCCTTTTATTTAAATATTTAAACTACGTATTTTCTTTTCTTCAAAGTAAGCTACGATACCTAATAATATTATTCCTAAAAATAAAGCTATGTAAAATACTATAAAAACGTCTGTCCAACCGCTTAATGTATATCCAAACACTTTTAAACCTTGACTTTTTGGATCAGCAATTGCTGCAAGTCCCACTTTAGCCATCGAATCTCCAAATAAATATGCAAATGATCCAGTTAATCCATTTGCTACACTAATTGCGTTCTTAGGTACAAATCCTGTTAATGATACCCCTATAAGAAGCTGTGGTCCAAATATTAATGCACCTAATGCAAATAATGAAATATTTACCATTGTTACACTAGTTGCATTAGTGTAAAACAATACAACAAAAGTAATTAAAAACATACAACCGATGGCCACTATAGCACGGCGCCCTTTTAATAAATCTGAGATGTAACCCCAAACTAAACTTGCCAATAGCGCTCCCATTTCAAAATAGAAAATGGTATTAACTGCATCTCCTTTACTAAAATGCAAATGTTCTGTTACATATAATGGCGCCCAATTATCAATACCAATTCGTACGATATATACAAAAACATTAGATACACATAAAATCCATATAACTGAATTCTTTAATATATATTTCTTAAAGATTTCCCATTTAGTCATATCTTTCGATTCAATGTTTTCTTTATCGATAGGCTCTTCCCATATATCTTCTGCACGGTTCCAACCTAATTCTTCTGGATCATCTTTTCCAATAAATAATGTTACAACTCCAATAATTAAAGCAATAAACGTTGGGAATAAAAACATCCCTATTACACTACCATGAAAAAATACGTTCGCTCCCCACAGGGCTAAACCACCAGCGATTGCTCCACCAATATTATGTGATGTGTTCCAAAAACCAAGATATCTTCCACGCTTAGTTCTTGGAGCCCATCGCGATATTGTTGAATAACTTGCAGGTCCACCAACAGATTGAAAAATCCCATTTAGTCCCCATAATACGATTAATAATCCCATTACAGAACCAAAATAACTAAGTACAAAGCCCATTGTCATCACTGAAATCGCTGATAATATTAATAAAAACGATACAATTTTCTTTGTATTTCGCCCATCAACATAATAACCTAACAATGTTTTTCCTAAGCCATATGTAATACTAAATGCTAGACCTATATAACCTAGTTCTAAAGTAGTTAGCCCTATTTCTTCTTTTAGCATTGGTTGCGCAGCTTTAAAGTTATTTCGAATTAAATACATTGCCATATATGCTAAAAATACTACAAAGAAAGCTTGTAAAAAATTTCGTAACCATAGCTTACGTTGTATCGCTAAAGGTATACCTTTATTAGGAATTTTTTTGATATGTTGAGTTGTCAATTT
>NZ_JAESMI010000191.1:0-664 GCF_017893095.1 Staphylococcus sp. GDX8P80P
ACTACAAGGATTTTTTGTTATATACTCAATTTGTAGTAATAAAAAAATACAAAGAAGAAGGTGAGTCAAATATCTCAATTATTTACGTTTCATAATGGTTCATTAATTAATAGACTTGAAGTTGTAGAAACATCTCAAGGGGTAACATTACCAATTTATGATCAACGTATGATGGAGTTCGATGGCGGCGTGTTTCAATCGACCACTCATCAACCTAAGCACGTAACATTAAGCACAACACATCAAGCCAAGATGGTTCATATGGGTGACATTGTGATTAATATGATGACCAGTGAATGTGTCATTGTGAGTCAACACCATCATGAAAGTCTCCTACCTTATAATTATACGCATATTGAGATTGATCCCACACAAATTGATGCCAACTATTTTGTCTATTGGATGAATGCATCCTCTCAAGCGAAGAGTCAGTTAAATCAATTTAAGCAAGGGGGATCGTTAGTTAAAAAATTAACATTGAATCAACTTAAACAACTTAAAATCACATTGCTCCCTTTAGAACAACAGCAACGCATAGGAAAAGTTGATGAACGACGTAGACGTTTAAAGTATTTACAAGCGAAACGAACTTACTTGATGGACCAATTTTTATCAGAATATTTATTTAAGGAGGACATTTAGATGTCAACAACGGAAAAACAAC
>NZ_JAESMI010000192.1:0-1393 GCF_017893095.1 Staphylococcus sp. GDX8P80P
CAGGAGTCTGGACTTGACTGTTAATTGAGATAATAGCTTGACTTATATCATTGCCTAAAAACAAGTTTAACCAAATTAGTACAATTAAAATAATGTAAATTGTTTTCATATCATTTAAGTGTTAGAATTTGATTAGATAAGCCCTTTCGGGCTTTGTCTCTCTATTCATCGTCTTTTGTTAATGTCTTAATTATGGCTAAGGTAGACATTATATGAAAGGCGATTTCTGTTATTTTCTTAATATTTTCTAACACTTTCTATCCTCCTCTCAATTGGTATATTTTTTCACGATTAAACGTGATAAACAATAGTTTTTATCTCTTTTTTTGAAATTTAGGCATAAAAAAATAACCTTCAGTGGAAGGTTAAAAAAGTGTATAAAAATAGCACCACTTTCTATTTATAGGGATAGAAAGGATGCCATTAAGATATTATTCTTATTTCTTTAATTTCAGAGTCATCAATAGAGTAAATACCTAATTCAGTTTCTAAATCCATTACAAAATTTCCTGAATCACTTTCATATGGATTTTCAAAATTTATTACATCTCCAAAAAGTTTATTATCATCATTTAAAACTACGTTTACTTTATGTCCGTAAGACCTAGCTATTCTCATTTTTTCATCTCCTTCTTAATATAAGGAACTACATGTGTACCTGTCTTAGAATAATGTACTTTCCCTAATTTAGTATTAATATAACGACCATTGACAAAAGCTTTTCCAATTACAACACCAAAGTCTATAATTTCTTTTTTATTAAATTTATTGTTAACTAATAACATTATACCAGTATTTGATTTTTCCATAAGTAATTTATTCAATTCTCGATTAGGTAGAGTAGTGTAGCTTGGAAGCATATAATTATTTTTAATGGCTTTCGATTTACTTTCTTCAAAAAGTCTATGATTTTTACAATGTCTATTTTGTTTTTCTGGATTAATTTCTACTTTTATTTTACCACTACGTATCATATCAAGCATTTCTTTTTTTGCTTTTTCTTGTAATTTTTCTTTTTCTAATACATTATCCTGTATTTGATACTTACCTTTACGCTCAGTAAAGAATTTATCTCGCCAATTGCCCACATGTGGTACTGTAGTACTTCTACACCAAAGGTGCATTGGTGGTGCATTAACTCCAGGTATCATGTCTTTAACTTTAAATATTTTGCCATTTAATGAGTGACAAATTTTAGATGTTTTCTTGTCGATTTTTGCTACATATTTGTACTCTCCTTCTTCACCTAGTTCTTTTAAATAGGTTAGTTTTTGCGACTCTGCTTGTACTCTTGCTGATTCAGTAACTAATAGTCTACTAGCATTATAAGTAGTGGAATTTGTTTGCTTTTTCTTTTAATTTTTCTTTTTCTAATACATTATACTGTATTTTA
>NZ_JAESMI010000193.1:0-295 GCF_017893095.1 Staphylococcus sp. GDX8P80P
TTCATCTGCCATCCAAATTTCTGAGGTATTAATTTTTGATATATATTCTTCGTCTAAGTCGTCATGTGAATTAAACGTTTGATTGTATTCAACTGAAAATCCAAGGACATTATGGTCTCTAATAGCGTCTTTAATGAGATAGTGATGTAAACATTTGTCAAAAATGTCCGCTGTAGCTCGGCCATCTTGACTCTTGTTTTCTTCAAAACGTGGTGTCCCCGTAAATCCGAAATACTGTGCATTTTCAAAATGTTGCTTAATTAAACGATGCATATCTCCGAATTGCGTACGATGA
>NZ_JAESMI010000194.1:0-284 GCF_017893095.1 Staphylococcus sp. GDX8P80P
TATAACGGACGCAATGAGTCTGGGACATAAATAATATAATGAAGCTATTTTGCAAATTCGCAGTAGCTGACTGAACTGAGAAGGCGCTTAATTCAAGCTTTTCTCAGATCTAGTCATCATTGCGGGCGAGGCCCCAACAAAGAGAATTTCATAAAAAAATTCTACAAGCAAAGCAAGATGGGAGTCGGGGCACAAACAAAGAGAAAATCACTAAGAAAAACTACAAGCAAAGCAAGCTGGGAGTCGCCGCCCCAACAAAGAGAATTTCACTAAGAAAATATACA
>NZ_JAESMI010000195.1:0-445 GCF_017893095.1 Staphylococcus sp. GDX8P80P
TTAGAATACCTGATAAATAACCAAAAAATACTAATAAATATATATGTATTATTGCAACAACATTAAGTATAATACCAATTATGGGCTGACCCCAATTAGTGGGAATTATATAAAAACACTTTCGTTGAATTCATATTAAAATGAATCTTACGGAGGTGTTTTTTCTATGAAAAGAGTATCTTATTCAGTAGAAACAAAGTATAAAGCAGTTGAAATGAAAATAGCTGGTTTTTCGACAAAAGAAATTATGAAAGAATTAAATATTAAAAATAGAACACAAGTGGAAACTTGGTGGCGATGGTATCGAAATGATGAAAGTTATAGATTTTCACAACACATTGGGAAACAATATACCTACGGTAAAGGATTAGAAGAATTGTCAGAAATAGAACGATTAAAATTAGAAAACAAGAGAAAAGATATAGAATTGGATATTTTAAAAAAG
>NZ_JAESMI010000196.1:0-536 GCF_017893095.1 Staphylococcus sp. GDX8P80P
AACACCAAATGCGACAGACGAAGAGAAGGCAGCAGCAAAAGCAAAAGTTGATGAAGCAGTGACATCAGCTAAAAACGCGATAGACCAAGCGACAAATAACGCTGACGTAGATACAGCAAAAACATCTGGAGTAGAGTCAATTAATCACGTCCAACCAACAGTTGAGAAAAAAGCACAAGCAAAACAAGCAATCGATAATGCAGCGCAAGCAAAGAAAGCAGAAATTGAACAAATACCAAACGCGACAGACGAAGAAAAGGCAGCGGCGAAAGCAAAAGTCGATGAGGCAGTAACTACAGCTAAAAATGCAATAGACCAAGCAACAAACAACGCAGGCGTAGATACAGCGAAAACTGAAGGAACAGACGCAATTAATCATGTGCAACCAAGTGTTGTTAAGAAAGATGAAGCGAAAACAGCGATTGATAATGCAGCGCAAGCTAAGAAAGCAGAAATCGATCAAACACCAAATGCGACAGATGAAGAGAAGGCAGAAGCAAAAGCAAAAGTCGATGAGGCAGTGAATAGTGCGAAGA
>NZ_JAESMI010000197.1:0-2204 GCF_017893095.1 Staphylococcus sp. GDX8P80P
AAATAATATAATGAAACTATTTTTCAAATTCGCAGTAGCTGACTGAACTGAGAAGGCGCTTAAATCAAGCTTTTCTCAGTTCTAGTCATCCCTGCGGGCGGGGCCCCAGCAAAGAGAATTTCATCAAGAAATTCTACAAGCAAAGCAAGTTGGGGTCGGGGCCCCAGCAAAGAGAATTTCATCAAGAAATTCTACAAGCAAAGCAAGCTGGGAGTGGACGACGAATTTAAAAAGAATTCTGTCCCACTCCCGCTTCGATATCAGGTACAGTCAGTCCAATATGATTAATGCCTCTATTGATATTCATATGCTATCACCCCGTTTAATAAACTATTCATATTATGTTTACGTATTTTCACCACGGCGAACACGGTCAATTATCTTTTGCACTCTATTTTGTTTATCCTCTTCATTCTCAACATAATAAATTGCGTCTTCACCCTCAATCGCAACCCAAGGTACAATCGCATCAAACGCTAAATCACGAATCATCTCCAAGCTTTTAATCGATGCGTCTCGATCACTTGAACTCAATATCACAGTACGCCATTCGCCACCTTCTACACATAAAAAATCACCAGTAAACAGGAAGCGATGCTCACCATTATTCCATAGAAACATGGTTGTACCAGGCGTATGTCCAGGTGTAGGAATGACTTCCAAATCATTTGCAATTGTCTCGCGTTGTTCGAACTGCCCATCAATGGCCACTGTATGACGTATAGCGGCTACATCATCTCGATGAATCCAAAACGGTACATCAATCCGAGGGTGTCCACCTAGAGATTCATGCTCATGATTCATTAAAACGCGTGTCGCACCACCTAATAATTGAATATCTGAATCTGCCTCATTTAACCCTGGAGAATGATATATGATGATATTGCCTGATGGTCGCTCTAATACAAATGATTTGATACGGTAACGTTTATCAAATGGTAAGACTGCCTTTGTAGTTTCATATAACCCCTTTTCTATGTGTGTTAATGTCTCGAATTGTTTATTTTCCATGTGAATCACCCTTTGTGAATTTCTGCGTCTTTAGCTATACCCTTTTTCTATATATTGAATATGACCGTTCATGTTCATGGTCTTTATTTTAATTAAAAAGGGCGAAACAGCATTCATCATGAATTTACTGTTCCGCCCCACCATGTGGATGACTGTAGCCGAAACTTGTTATCGACAGTTGTCAATGGCGTTCGCTACTGTGTCTTGCATGATATATTTAACGTATTATTTATAGTCGATGACACGATCAACTGGCATTCTGAATGATGTATGTGCCTCTTTAGCTTTCTTACCGATAGCAACAATCATGACAGGTACATAACGTTCTAAATCATAGCCAAATGCTTTTCCGATTTCTTCATGTTCAAAGCCACCAATTGGATTTGTATCGTAACCGTGTTGTTTTGCTACTAACATCAATTGCATAGCGGCTAAACTACTATCTACTTTCACAATGTCATTCATTGATTGGCGTGTGCGATTTTTATAATTCTCTAAGACGATTGGCAACATTTGTTCTTTAACTTCTTGTGGCATGTGCCCATTAAGCACCGCTTGTTCATAAATATATTCGCCTTCTTCATAGCAATGTAAATCGCCGAAGATAATAATCATTGCTGATGATGTGTCATTTTGATTCGTATTGAATTGAATCAATGGACGCAATTTCGCTTTCGCTTCGTCACTTTCAACCACAACAAAACGCCAAGGTTGCATGTTTACTGATGAAGGTGCTTTGGTTGCTTTTGCAATCATCTCATTCATTTCCTCATGCGGAATTTTATAGTCTGGGTCGAAACCTTTAACTGATCTACGACCTTCTAATATTTCATTAAAGTCATTAAGCATGATTTAGCCTACTTTCTATTCATTTTCTCTAGTTATAATTTAAATGCAAATAGCATCTATGTACAATGATATGTTTACCGATGTTATCACACTTTAGACTAACGTCAGTCTTCCTTAGTAACGGAAGCGCCAATGAAACCACTGATTTGATGTATCACAATGATTTCAATCCACGTATCTGTGCTTGTTAAAATAGCCCGGCATTTAATTATCAATTGATTAAAAATTAATAAATAGGGTATCATTAATCTTAACAAAAAAATTAGTCAAGTCCAGACTCCTGTGTAAAATGCTATACAATGTTTTTACCATTTCTACTTATCAAAATTGATGTATTTTCTTGA
>NZ_JAESMI010000002.1:0-30706 GCF_017893095.1 Staphylococcus sp. GDX8P80P
TTTAATAAAAGACAATTTCTATATTATTTCAATAGAAATTGTCTTTTATTCACTTATCCAAGAACTTTATGTCCCGGACTCAGATTTAATCATGTATCTTCGTATACATATAATTTTTATTTACTATATATTATTACTCTAGAATAAACCTACTGCATGGCCATCTTCTGTAACGTCCATATTTAACGCAGCTGGTTTCTTAGGTAATCCAGGCATAGTCATAATTGCACCTGTTAAGGCAACAATAAATCCTGCACCTGTTTTAGCTTCTAATTCTCTAATTGTAATATCAAAATCAGTTGGTGCTCCTAATGCAGTAGCATCATCACTGAATGAATATTGTGTTTTAGCCATACAGATTGGATATTTACCCCATCCATTATCTGTAAATTCTTTTAATTGTTTTTTAGCTTTTTTACTGAATGTTACTGAAGAACCACCGTAAATATCTTTAACGATTGTTTCAATTTTTTCTTCTAATGATTGATCTAAATCATATAAGAATTTGAAATCATTTGGTTGTTCGATAACTTCTAATACTTGGTTAGCTAATTCAACGCCACCTTTACCGCCTTTTTCCCAAACTTCAGTTAAAGCGATTCTAACGTTATTTTCTTTAGCCCAAGCTTTTACAGCTTCAGTTTCTGCATCAGTGTCATGAATAAATGCATTTAATGCGATAACTGGTTCAACACCGAATTTGCGGATGTTATTAACGTGACGTTCTAAGTTAACGATACCAGCTTTTACAGCTTCAACATTTTCTTCTTTAAGATCATCTTTTGCTACGCCACCATGCATTTTAAGCGCACGAACTGTTGCAACTAATACGACTGCTGATGGTTCGAAGCCAGCTTCTCTAGCTTTAATGTCTATAAATTTCTCAGCACCAAGGTCTGAACCGAATCCTGCTTCAGTTACAACGATATCTGCAAGATCACGTGCAGTTTCTGTAGCTAAAATAGAGTTACAACCATGTGCAATATTTGCGAATGGTCCACCATGAACTAATGCAGGTGTACCTTCAATTGTTTGAACTAAGTTAGGTTTAATAGCATCTTTTAAAATCATTGCTAATGCACCTTCAACTTTTAAGTCAGCAACTGTAACTGGTTTACGGTCACGAGTATAGCCGATAGTTATACGACTAATTTTTTCTTTTAAGTCATTAATATTACGAGCTAAACATAAGATAGCCATTACTTCTGAAGCAACTGTAATGTTGAAGCCATCTTCACGTGGTACACCATTTGTAGGTCCACCTAAACCAACGTTCACATGACGTAATGCACGGTCGTTCATGTCTAATACACGTTTCCATTCAACACGACGTACATCAATGCCTAAGTCGTTACCTTGATGGATGTGGTTATCGATAAATGCAGATAACGCATTGTTAGCAGTAGTAATGGCATGGAAGTCACCATTGAAGTGTAAGTTAATATCTTCCATTGGTAGTACTTGTGCATAACCGCCACCAGTTGCCCCACCTTTAATACCAAATGTAGGTCCTAATGCTGGTTCACGTAAAGCGACCATTACATTTTTATTTAATTCGTTGAACGCATCAGATAATCCAACTGTAACTGTAGATTTACCTTCACCTGCTGGCGTAGGACTCATAGCAGTTACTAAAACGACTTTCCCTTTGTTGTCTTTAGGTTTGATTTGATTGATATCAATCTTAGCTTTATAGTGACCATATTGTTCTAAAGCATCTGCTGGGATGCCAGCTTTTTCAGCGATTTCTCCAATAGGTTTAAGTTCTGATTGATTAGCAATGTCTAAATCTGATAAATGTGCCAACTTATTTCAACCCCTTATTAATTTTAGTTTGATTTATGTAAGAATACCTCAAATAAATGTTTTAAGGTTTCTTTTAATCTTACATACTAATAATAACTAACAATGAAAGCGATGTCGAATTTTTGAGAGCGTTTCCAATGATTTGTGTAAAATTTAACTTAATTTTATGATAAATCAACTAATTTAAAAATATACCGAATGTAAATCATTAACTTTTTAGGTAAAAATACATTAATACTTTATTTAAAATTTGAAACGATTATTTCTAAATAGAACAGTAATTTAATAATTTTAAGAATAAAATCTCTTAAATTATGTGATCTAAAATGGATAGTAGAATATAGTTAATCATTGCGCCCAAACAAAGCATATCTCAAAATAGATTTACAAATTTAGCAAGTTGGACAAGTAAAGTAACAATACGAATGAATGTAAATAAAGATAGCCAGCGAATGAATTTGTAAAAACTCATTCGCTGGCTATCTTACTAAGAATTCTGTCGCAGACCCTGTCTAATAAATAATTTAATCTTCCATTGTACTTAAATCACCTGCATCTAAGTTAAGCTCCCAAGCTTTCAAGACACGTCTCATAATTTTACCTGAACGTGTTTTTGGTAATTTATCTTTAAATTCTATTTCTCTTGGCGCTGCATGACCTGATAATCCTTCTTTAACAAACTTACGAATATTTGTCTTTAATTCGTCAGATGGTTCATAACCTTGTCGTAATGAAATAAAGGCTTTGATAATTTCACCTCTGACTGGATCTGGCTTACCGATAACCCCAGCTTCCGCAACCGCTTCATGTTCAACCAATTTAGATTCTACTTCGAAAGGACCCACACGCTCACCAGCAGTCATAATGACATCATCAACGCGTCCTTGGAACCAGAAATAACCATCTTCATCTTGATACGCAGAATCTCCAGATACATACCAATCACCAATGAAATATGAATCATATTTTTCAGGGTTCTTCCAAATTGAATACATCATTGATGGCCAACCTTTCTTGATAGCCAAATTACCCATTCGATTTGGTGGTAACTCATTACCCGAATCATCAACAATAGCAGCTTCAATACCTGGCAGTGGTTTACCCATTGAGCCTAATTTAACATCAACTGCTGGGTAATTTACAATCATATGTCCACCTGTTTCAGTCATCCACCATGTATCTAGCACGCGTTTATCGTAAACATCTTTAGACCATTTTATAACTTCAGGGTTTAAAGGCTCACCTACTGATAATATTGAACGTAATGATGATAAATCATATTTCTCAACGATATCATCACCCGCACTCATCAGCATTCTTAGTGCAGTCGGTGCAGTATACCAAATCGTTACTTTAAATGTTTCAATCATACTATACCATTGTTCAGGTGAGAATCGTCCTCCGGCAATACAATTCGTTACACCATTTAACCAAGGTGCAAAGACGCCATAAGATGTTCCTGTAACCCATCCTGGATCTGCTGTACACCAGTATATGTCATCTTCTTTTAAATCTAATACGTATTTACCTGAAATATAGTGAAGTAACATGGCCTTTTGAACATGTAATACACCTTTAGGTTGACCAGTAGAACCAGATGTATAATGCAAGATAAGTCCATCATCTTCTTTCAACCATTCGATTTCAAATGATTCACTAGCATGATGTAATTCTTTATTAAAATCTATATATTGTTCATCCACATCATCATCAACGACTATTATCGTCTCAAGATGTGGTAATTTCTCCTTAGGAATTCGATTAACTAAACTGTTTGTCGTAATAATAACTTTTGCCTCACTATTATCTAACCTATCCGTCACTGCTTTTTCCATAAAGGCTTCAAATAGAGGTCCCACGATAGCACCTATTTTTAAAATACCGAGAAAGGCAAAATAGAGTTCAGGTGTTCTAGGCATAAAGATAAATACACGATCCCCTTTTTGAACATTTGCTTTATCAACTAATACATTTGCAGCTTTATTTGATAATACTTTTAATTGTTCAAACGTATATTGTTCTTTACGCTTTTCGTCTCTATAGTTAAGTGCAATTTTCTCACCTTTTCCATTATCGACATGGCGATCTATGCACTCATAAGCCATATTAATTTTTCCTGTTTCATTCCATGAGAAAGCTTTTTTCACTTCATCCCAATCAAAGTCTTGATAAGTTTTTTCATAATCTTGTAAATTATAATTACCTTTCTCGCTTTCAAATACTTCTACTTTCATTGTAAACTCCCCCTTGTTTAATGAAATCGCTTTCTTTAAAAAGTATTATACATCAATTTTTGTGTTATTCAAAATCTTTAGATAATTATTACAATTTAATTTGTTTATTTCTCTAAATAAATATAAAATAACAATAATAGTAGTTCGTATTGGGAGTGAGATAAATGAAACATATCAAAACGCATATAACCAAGCACCTTACAATAAAAGATAAGCATTTCACAATTGAAGGGCCTGTTTCATACCAATATTTGAAAACGCTTTCTTTCGACGAATCATTAAATGCCTTTAGACCTTCAAATGACCAGTTTGAAGCTTTACTTGAAATAACTCAATTGCCAGAGGGACGTATTTATATAGCGCGAGAAGATAAGCATATTATCGGTTATGTAACCTATCACTATCCTGACGACTTTGAAAGATGGGCTGAAGGTCAATTGCCTTATTTGTTAGAGTTAGGTGCAATAGAAGTACAACGTAATTATAGACAATTTCATCTTGGTGGTGAACTTATTGCGTTAAGTCTCACTCAAGATGAATTTGAAGATTACATTGTTTTAACTACTGAGTACTACTGGCATTGGGATTTAAAAACGGCAAAACTTGATGTTTTTGAATATAAGAAAATGATGCAAAAGTTAATGTCTAAAGGTGGCTTAGAAGTATTTGCTACAGATGATCCAGAAATCACAAGTCACCCAGCTAATTGTCTAATGGCAAGAATTGGGAAAAGGATATCATTAGACCAACAACAATCTTTTGATGATTTACGTTACAAAAATCGATTTTTATTTTAGCCATTTCTGCTATAACTTTAAGGGGTATGATATTTATGCAAAAGAATTTAAAAACGGGGTATGTATACTCAGATGAACTATTGAAGTATCGTTTCAATGATAATCACCCTTTTAATCAAATGCGATTAAAATTAACGACAGAATTACTCCAAATGATGAACTTATTAAATGATGAGCAGATTATCCAACCTAGAATTGCAAATGAAGACGAACTTGCTTTAATTCATAAATATGATTATATACAAGCAATTAAGCACGCTTCACATGGTATATTAAGCACATCTGAAGCTCAAAAATATGGTTTAAATACTGATGATACATTTCAATTTCGGCATATGCATAGGCATAGTGCGCGCATTGTAGGTGGTGCACTAAATTTAGCAGATGAAATAATGAATGAAAACATACAAAATGGATGTCACTTAGGCGGTGGCTTACACCATAGTCTTCCTGGACGCGCGAATGGATTTTGTATATATAATGACGTTGCTATAACTGCGAAATATCTTGCTTCAAAATATCAACAACGGGTGATGGTAATTGATACCGATGCACATCATGGTGACGGTACACAATGGAGTCTTTATACAGATAACACGATAATGTGTTATTCCATTCATGAGACAGGTAAATTTTTATTTCCAGGATCAGGGCATTACACGGAGCGTGGTGAGGATTTAGGATATGGATATACAGTAAATTTGCCGTTAGAACCTTATACAGAACATGATAACTATTTAAAGGTATTTGAAGAATCCGTAACAAGTGTGATTCAAGCATATAAACCTGACATCCTACTTAGTGTGCATGGCGTCGATATTCATTACTTAGATCCATTAACGCATATGAGTTGTTCACTAGAAACTTTATATGAAATACCATATATCATTAATAAACTCGCTCAACTATATACTAAAGGAAAAGTGCTAATGTTTGGTGGTGGTGGTTATAATATTTGGCAAGTGGTACCTCGAGCGTGGAGTCACATATTTTTAGCTTTAATGAATGAACCTATCCAAGAAGGCCCCTTGCCCGAACAGTGGATAACAAAATGGCGTAACTATTCACCTGTTAAATTACCCAAGCACTGGACAGAAGATTACCGTGACTATGTAACAATCCCAAGAACACAAGCAATCTCTGAAAAAAATAATGAACGTGCGAATAGAATTATTCATTGGTATACAAATTAAAATAAAGGAGTAGGATAATGTTCTTAATAAATGCATTATCCTACTCCCTATCTATTAACTCGTAAATTTTCCCATTGAAACACTTGTGATTAGGACCTCTCCCACAAAGATGAGATGTGTCTTATTCTTATTTCAATTGCTTAACATCAATCTTTCGTAGTTCCTCTGTACTCAATACGGTGTGGCAATATTACATTTGGTTCTTCAATTTCTTCTTCATTCATATATTTAGTTAACAAACGCATGCCTACAGCGCCGATATCATATAGTGGTTGAATCACACTCGATAATTTTGGTCTAACCATTTCTACTAATCGAGTATTATTAAAGCTGACAATTTGTAAGTCTTCTGGAACGCTTATGCCCGCATCTAGTGCGCTATGCATGATACCAATCGCTTGTTCATCACTAATTGATAATATAGCATCAGGTAGATGATTTTTTAAATCTTCAAATACTTTTATACCATCTTTATAACTTTCAGAACCTGAGAATTGTACTGTATCATTTAATTTTAGTTGGTGACGATCTAACACTTCTCTAAGACCAATTAGCACATCTTCTTGTGCTTTTTTAGAATAATCACCACTTACTAATGCAAACTCTTTAGCGCCTGATTGGATGAGTTGTTCGGTAATCTCCATTGCTGCCGTTTTAAAATCAATATTAACAGAAGCGATGTTATCATCTTTTCCGTTAGTACCTGATACTACAACTGGAACAGATGATTGATTTATTAAATCTTTGATCTCATTCGAAATTGTACCACCTAAAAAGATAATACCGTCTACTTGCTTACTTAATAAGTTATTAAATATTTCTTTTTCTTTCTCAGAATCATTATCTGAGTTTGAAATAATAGAATGATATTTATACATTGTCGCTATATCCTCAATACCACGAGCTAATTGAGAATAATAGATATTAGAAATATCAGGGATAATAACGCCTACTGTTGTTGTTCGTTTACTAGCTAGTCCTCTTGCAACAGCGTTTGGTCGATAATTTAATCTTTTAATTACTTCATTAACTTTTTTTCTTGTTTCAGGTTTAACGTTTTGATTACCATTCACTACTCGTGAAACGGTTGCCATAGATACTCGGGCCTCTCTAGCAACATCATATATAGTTACTGTCATAATTTCCTCCTTGTAAGCGTTTTAATAGTTATTATAACGTGTTTTCATTTCATTTTCAAAGTTTACCACAAAATCGCTTTCATTCAAACATATTGCTAATATTTTCACATTTATGTCATATTTTTATATTATTTTTATCATAAAAGCGTAATTTAACATAATATACATTTGAAATGAAATTCATTCAATAGTCGTAGATTTTATCAATATTTGCAATTGAAAAAGCTATTCATGGTTACTAGAAAAAGTATTATAAAACATACTCTTAATTCAGTAAAATGAATAGCTCATTTCATTAATATATTTAGACGATTACTTTATTATTTTAATTTTTTTGAATTATACAATTCTGCTAATGGTTTTAATTCATTGTAAAATTGATTAAATTCATTTAAATCCATTTGTTGGCCACTATCACTTAATGCAACAGATGGGTCTGGATGCACTTCTGCCATTACGCCATCAGCACCAACAGCTAACGCAGCTTTAGCAGTTGGTAACATAATGTCCTTACGTCCTGTACTATGCGTTACATCTACCATTACAGGCAAGTGTGTGCCTTGTTTCAAAATAGGCACTGCAGAAATATCTAACGTATTTCTTGTTGCTTTTTCGTAAGTACGGATACCGCGCTCACAAAGGATGATATTTTTATTGCCTTGAGAAGCAATATACTCAGCAGCGAAAGTAAATTCTTCAATTGTAGCCGATAAGCCACGTTTTAAGAGGATAGGTTTGTTCGTTCTTCCAGCTTCCTTTAATAATTCAAAGTTTTGCATGTTTCGAGCACCAATTTGGAACACATCTAAGTATTCGTCGGCAATTTCGAAATCAGCAGGATTTACAATTTCACTGACAACATTAAGACCAAATTTATCTTTTACATTTTTTAAAATTTTAAGTCCTTCAACTCCTAATCCTTGGAAACCATATGGTGATGTACGAGGTTTGAATGCGCCACCGCGAATGAATTTTTCTCCTTTTGCTTGTAAATCTTTTGCGACCGCGTCAACTTGTTCTTGTGATTCAACAGAGCATGGTCCAAATACAAATGATTTATTGCCATCGCCAATAACGCCACCATTGTCAAACTGAACAATCGTATCTTCTGGTTTTAATTTACGAGACACATATAAATGTTTTTCATTCTCAGATTTTTGTAAATCAGTAGAAGCTTTAAAAATTTCTTTAAATAATTGCTTAATTACATTATCATTAAAAGGTCCTTGATTACGATCCATTAACTCATTAATCATTTCTTTTTCGCGTTGTGGATCATAAACCTTTGTACCCTGTTTAATTTTCTCTTCACCTATTTTTTGTGCTAATTCTCCACGCTTAGATAATAAATCTAAAATTTGATTATTAATCGAAACAATCTCTTCTCTGTATTGCTCTAATTTAGTTGACATTACTACTCACCTCAATAAAAGTTACTTGTATAATTATATCACTTTAAAGCGATAAAATAATATTAGTTAGATAATATTCTAACAATTAAAAAATAATAGTTCAACCGTTCTAGTTCATAAATTATCTAAAATTTGTGAATTGTCTAATTATTATATCAAATTTGATATTCACTTTTTATAAAAAAATAAGAAAAAGGAGCGAATCAAAAATCTAATTTAATTAATAGATTTTTGAATCCACTCCATTTAGTGATTAAAATCTCACTTTAAATAAAAGCATTAGCTTTATTAATCATTAAAGGTACGTTTATCGATTTTACTTTTTGCTTTTTCAGCTCTTTGTTGTTGCTTAGGTGTTTTATTTTTAGCTTTTGTTGCATTCTGCTTTTTCTTAGTATTGCCTTTTGCTTTTTCATTAGCTGATTTAGTATCGTGTGTAATGACACCATTTTCAAATTTAGCAGATGCATGTGCTTGATTATTTTTAACTTGATCTTCATCTTTGTTAATTTCTTTTTTTGTAACTAAATTAGGGACCACTTTATCGCCTGATGATTTAGCAATTGCTGGTTCTTCTAATAACGTTCTTGTTTTACGCGCAACATTTGCATCATTATCTATTTTATTTTTCTTTGTACGTGCTGCAGATGCTATATTTTTTGCATTCACATGTTGATGGTTGCTCATATCACCACTAGTTGAAGGATCAGATAAATTATGTTTTGATGATTCAACTTTAACTGCATTTTGTTGCGCTGCTAATTCAGTTGCACTAACCTCTTTAGATTGTTGTTCTTTTTCAGTCTCTTTCTTAGCTTCTTGAATTTCTTGTGCTTGTGGTGATTGATCCGCTAAGTTATCTGATGTTTCTGCTTTAATCGCATTTTGTTGCGCGACAATTTCTTCAGCACTATTGCCTTCATTATTTCTTAAATGTTCACTATCATCTGCTTTTGCTTCTTGGATTTCTTGCGCTTGCGGTGATTGATCCGCTAAATTATCTGACGTTTCCTTTTTGATTGCATTTTGTTGTGCAACAAGTGCTTCTTTGCTAACTTCTGAATGGTCTTTATTTCTAAAGTCTTCAATTTTTTGTTTTACATTTTCAATATTATTCTCAGTTTGTTGCTTGATGTTTTGATAACGATGTCTTAATTCTTGTTCTTTATTTTTTGCGCTATCAATTTTTTCTTCGGCTTTATTTTTATAAAAGAGTCCAACCGCTGAACCAATTAAAGCACCTGTAATAAAACTAATCACAAAGTCTTTGCGTGATGGATGAGAACTGTATTTGTTGTGACTATATTGGGAACTAGAAACACCCTCTCCATTAGTCTTTTGATTTATACCTTGTTCATGTAGGTCTTTACCAGAATTATTTGTGACAAACGCATCTCTATTATAATGTTCTGTATTTAAACCTTGTCTAGACTTACCATCTTTTTGATTTGGACCATTATCATGTAAATCATGGCCATGATTATTTTTTTCAAAGTCATCTCTATTATAGTGTTTAGTCGCATTTGATTGTGCTGCACTATCTTGTTGATTTGCACCTTGTCCGTGTAAATCGCTGCCAGTGTTTGTCGTTGTAAAAGCGTCTCTATCATAATGCTTAGTCGCATTTGATTGTGCTGCACTATCTTGTTGATTTGCACCTTGTCCGTGTAAATCATTTCCAGAATTTGCCGTTTCAAATGCGTCACGATTATATTTCTTACTCATATTAGCTCCTCCTATAAGAAAAGCACTTAAATAAGTAAAAATCTCATTTAAGTGCATTTGATTGAATCATATTAAAAGTTTTTCTCAACGTTAGTAGTGTAATTTTCGTTTGCATGATTTGCATCGTTACCTACAGATGTGTTTCTGTAGTTTGCACTTCCTCTACGGTAGTGTCTATTTTGCCATTTGTCAGCAATTTCCATTGCAACATTTGACCATTGAACTACTTGAGAAATTTTATCTTCATTTTGAGAAATATTATGTGTAATTGAGTTAGTTACACGATCAACTGAACCATTTAAATTTTGTACTGAATCGCCGATACCTTTAACACCATCGACAACAGAATTTAAGCGTTCAACTTTGCCTTGAATATCTTCAGTTAAGCGGTTAGCTTTGTGAAGTAAATCAGTTGTTTCACGTGTAATACCTTGAACTTGTCCTTCAACACCATCAAGTGTTTTAGCAACGTGATCTAAATTCTTTTTAACTGAAATTAAAACTACAACGATTCCAATACATAATATCAAGAATGCAATCGCGGCGATAATTCCAGCAATTGGTAAAATCCAATCCATTAAAAACGCCTCCTAAATACCATTTACTTTTAAATAAAAGCTATTAATTATAAATACCCAACATAATTATATATAAACATATTAAAATTCATTTGTCATGCCGACATGTTCTTCATAAGCACGTTGTAACTTTTGAATGTCACCAGCGCCCATAAATAAGATAACAGCATTATCAAATTGTTCTAATACGTCAATATTATTTTCATCGATTAGCGCAGATCCGTCAATACGATTTATTAAATCTTGAATTGTTAATTCACCTGTATTTTCACGAATTGAACCAAATATTTCACATAAATAAACATGATCCGCTTTACTTAGTGATGCTGCAAATTCTTCTAAGAAAGCTTGCGTTCTTGAAAATGTGTGAGGTTGGAAAACTGCCACAATATCTTTATTTGGATATTTTTTACGTGCTGTTTCAATTGTAGCACTTATTTCTCTTGGATGGTGAGCGTAATCGTCTACTAATACTTGATTAGCAACATTTGTTTCATTAAAGCGACGTTTTACACCACCAAATGTTTCCAATGCTTCTTTAATATTCTTGACATCCATCTTTTCAAGGTAACTAATCGCGATAACTGCTAATGCATTTTGAATATTATGATCTCCGTATTGTGGTGAT
Source organism: Staphylococcus sp. GDX8P80P (assembly GCF_017893095.1). NCBI lineage: Bacteria > Bacillati > Bacillota > Bacilli > Caryophanales > Staphylococcaceae > Staphylococcus > Staphylococcus sp. GDX8P80P. Next base: position 11,513 of record NZ_JAESMI010000002.1, read on the forward strand.
AAGAATTGATCATAATATTCACCATTAACGTAAACATCAAATTGTGTACCTTTATCAGTTATTTGAATATTATCGGCATATATATCATCATTTTTGTTTAAACCATAATAATAAATTGGTATGTCCGCTTCAAGTTGTCTTAAATGTTCGTCATCACCCCAAGCAATAATCGCTTTTTTAACATTATGTGCCATACTTTGGAAAGCACTTGCAACGTCTTCAATGTCTTTAAAATAATCAGGATGGTCGAAATCAATATTAGTCATAATGGCATAGTCTGGATGGTAACTTAAGAAATGACGACGGTACTCACACGCCTCAAATGCAAAATAGTCACTTGCAGGTAATCCCATACCCGTACCATCTCCAATTAAGAATGATGTTTTTTTATCACCATTCATAACATGAGACAGTAAACCAGTTGTTGATGTTTTTCCGTGTGCACCTGTAACTGCAACAGATGTGTATTGATCAATCACATGACCTAAGAAATCATGATAACGTATCACGTCTAATTTTAAATCATGCGCTTTAACAATTTCTTCATGAGTATCTGGAAACGCATTACCTTGAATGACTACCATACCTTCTTTAATATTGTCACTGTTGAATGGTAGTATTTTAATTCCTTTATTTTTTAATGCTACTTCTGTGAATACATATTTTTCTATGTCGGATCCTTGCACCTCATGTCCTAAATCATGCATGATTTGTGCTAATGAACTCATTCCTGCGCCTTTAATACCAACAAAATGATAATGCGTCATATACATAAAACTCCTTTAAATTAATCTTTCTTTAAATCTGCTTCAGTAATAAATACATCTCTAGGTTTAGAACCGTTTGCACCAGAAATATAATCTAACTGTTCAAGTTGGTCTACTATTCGTGCAGCACGGTTATATCCAATTTGGAAGTGTCTTTGAATTAATGAAGTGGAAATATGTCCTTCTTTAACCATAAATTCACATACATCATCGAATAATTCGTCTTGAGCTTGTGTTTGGTTCTTTTTAAGTAATTCCTTCTCCTCGAATAAATAGTTCGGTTCTCTTTGTTCTTTAATGAAATCAACTACATCATCAATCTCATCATCTGAAACAAATGTACCTTGTACACGAATTGGTTTATTCATTCCACTACCTAAGTAAAGCATATCGCCATAGCCTAATAAGCGTTCCGCACCACCACTGTCTAAAATCGTTCTTGAGTCAACGCTTGAAGATACCATAAATGCAATGCGTGTAGGTATATTGGCTTTAATTAAGCCAGTAATAACATTGACAGATGGTCGTTGTGTTGCAACCAACATATGAATGCCACATGCACGCGCCTTTTGTGCTATTCGAGCGATTGATTGTTCTACCTCTTGCGGTGCCATCATCATTAAATCTGCTAACTCATCAATAACAATAACAATTTTTGGCATTCTTTGCTCATATGGTGCTTTTTTGTTGAAAGCAGTAATGTTTCTTACATGGAATTGCGCAAATAATTTGTAACGTTTTTCCATTTCGTCAACGGCCCATTTTAAGCTTTGAGTTGCTGCCTTAACATCAGTAATAACCGGTGAAACTAAATGCGGTAAATCGTTGTATGGTGCAAGTTCAACCATCTTAGGATCAATTAGTAATAACCTTAATTCTTCTGGATGATTTTTGTAAAGTAATGACATTAAAATACTATTGATACAGACTGATTTACCTGATCCAGTTGCACCCGCAATAAGGGCGTGTGGTGTTTTAGCAATATCCATTAACAATGGTTCATTGTTAATTCTATTACCCATAGCTACGGTTAATTTAGACTCAGCATTTTTAAATTTTGGACTTTCTAAAATAGATTTTAAGTTAACTTTCGTAGGATTTAAGTTTGGTACTTCAATACCTACTAAACTTGTTCCAGGAATTGGTGCTTCAATTCGAATGTCTTTCGCAGCTAACGCCATTTTAATATCATCCTGTAAAGCTGTAATTCGTGAAACTTTGACACCCTTCTCTACTGCCAATTCAAACCGAGTTACACTTGGTCCTTCAGTTACATGTTGCACTTCAGCCGGTACATTAAAATAATAAAAGGCATCATTTAGCTCTTGTTTCTTCTCTTCAATCCATGCCTCATCGATTTCATGTGCTTCATGATCTTCTAATAAATCAAGGCTAGGTAGTTTAATATTGGGACCTCTTCTAATTGTACCTTTAGCATTATGCTCTTCTTTTTGATGGTGGTTTGAAGATACAATGGTTTGATCGTCTGCTGAAACAGTTGCATTCACTTCTTGATGATTGTTCATATCATGATTTGAATGTACAGCTTGGTTAGATTGTTCTTCACTGTCGGTATCTGTATTTTGGCTTTTTTCGAGAGGTTCTTCTACTTGGTTATCGTCATCTTTGTTTATGACATTATTTAAATTTTTATCTTGTTCATCTGAATTATTGATATGATAGTTTGAATGCGTAGACTCTGTTTGAGACTCAGATAATGTATCTTCACTGTCACGAGATTCATTTGTATGATGGTTGACTTCTGATTCACGCTTTTTAGTTTGAACATGTTGTTTTGTCTCAGGCTTTAATTCTGGTACATTCACTTTATGTTTCGATACAGATTCTTTTTTTGCATCCATCATTCTTTTTTTATCAGAAGGTGTCATAACTACATTAAACGGTTTACTTCCTGGCGTGATAGACATTTTTTCAGGTACTTTTTTAGCTTCCTTATGTGTTATTTCTGATTTATCGTCGCCATTATTAATGTGTTCATCTTCCACACCTTGTACTACTTCATCTGAATCTTTAACTGCAAATGAATCATCCATTTTATTAGAAGGTTCATTATGTGTTTTCGTTGACTGTGATACATTTTGGCCCTCTATATTCGTATTTTGAGAGACTCCATTCGTTTCGTCATCTTCTTTAGTGGCATATTCCACTTCAGACGTTACAGCATTTCTAATTGCATGATTAACATTTTCAGTTGATACATCTTCATCATCTTCTATGCCACATGTTTCATCTGATAAAGATTCATTTTTGGATTTACTGTCAGTGTGTGACTCAACGTCATCTATTTCTCTAAATTGTGCATCATCAACAGTTCCATTATGGTTGTCGTCATTAATGTTTTCACTTAAACTATCTGAATCATCACTATTAGATTGTAATTGTACCGCTTCTTCATCTGCTACGTCGTGATGGTAATTTGATTCTTTTGCAGATTCGTCAATAACTTCATTAGAATGACGTTGTGCTTCATCATGATTAACATTTGATAATTGATCATTTGGAACATCTTTAACTTGTACATCCTCTTGGTTAACTTCTTGCACACTTGAAACTTGGTTTAAATCAATCTCTTCATAATTATAAGGTGCATTTGTCTCTTCGATATACTCTGCTTGTTCAATATTACGGTCTATGTCACTATCATCTTTAAATTGAGCGTTAGATGTCTCATGATGCGCAACGTCTTCTGCTTGGCTCTCAACATGGTCATTGTTGTTATTGTACTCATCATTTACATCCTCTGTTACATCACTATGTAATTGGTCAGAGTGGTTTAATGAACTTTCGCCAATATATTGTTCAGCTTGCTTAGCATACATTTCATCAATAGCTCTTTGAATACTATCTTCTTCATCAGTCTGTTGACGTTTTTTTTGCAATGCTTGCTTAAATTTACGTTTCTGTTGAACTTTACGCTCTCTTTCTTTTCTTATCTCCTCTACGATTTGAGAAGCATAAATATTTTCTATATTTACCGTGTTATCACGTTTTGAATAGTTTGGCGTACGTTCATAGTGATTAGAAGTATCAGCATTTCCTTCAACGACTGATTGTTGTTCATTGTTAACTGGTTCATTCTCTCGTGAAGTTGATTGTTCACCATCAAATTTTTGTCTGCTATCTTTTTCATTTTTACTTTCATGCGGAACGTGTTCTACCGTGCTCGAATGATGCTTGGTTTTAGACTCACTTGTATCTGTGTCATCTTTAACTGGTGGTATAACACCGTTTTCAATAGGTCTACGCTTTTTAGTTCCGAAAATAGCTGATGGTACTTCTGAAGTTTTAAAACTTGAACGGTGATATGTAGGTTCAGAACTCAAATGATAATTCGATTTGAATCTTTCTGATTGTAATTTCATCCTAGATTGTTTTGAATTAGCACTTGTGTAATAAGTATTATTCGTTCTAGAATGTGTATTTTGACGTTTATTAAAACGTTGAGATGCACTAGTATTATGAGTTCTACTTGATGTTTGAGAAGTTCTTGACTTAATAGAAGGCATACCAGAATCATCTTGGCTCACATGATTTCTTCTACGATGTCTTCTTGCGTTTTCAGCACGATCATCATTTGAGTAACTATTCATATGACTTGTATAGTCATCATATTCATATGAACCGTATTGATTATCTTTCAATGTTGAATGGTTATCTTTATCATCATTACTTTCGCGATAAGTTGCTTCTTCATACGTTTCATCTGGACCCACATCGATTGGGAATCGAAACTTACCTTTTGGACGATCGTAAATATCATTATTTTCAGGAAGTAATGAATCATCTTTGCTTTGAGTTAGATCGCCATTGCGACGTTTACTTTTGCGTCTAAGCAATTCATCATCAGAATTGTCTTTGTTACTAAATAAATCATCAAACCAACTCATACATTCACTTCCTTCCTTTATTCATCAAAAAATGCTTGACCGACTTTATAGTCATCACTTAAAACCATAATACCTTTTTCTTGAGGTGCGTTAGGTAAATTTAATTCTCTCATTGAGCAAACCATACCGCTTGAAGCAACACCACGTAATTCAGCATCTTTAATAACCATTCCACTTGGCATTACGGCACCAACTTTAGCAACAACCACTTTTTGTCCAGCTTCTACATTTGGCGCACCACAAACAATTTGTAAATGATCATTACCGACATCTATTTTTAAAATACTTAATTTATCCGCATCTGGATGCTTATCTTTAGTTTCAACATAACCAACTACAAATTTAGGAGATAAATCTGCATTTAGTTGATACGTTAATCCAGATTCATTAATAGCTTTTTGTAATGCATCTACAAGCTCAGAAGTTAATTTAATATGTCCATTACCGTTGATTTGATGATAATTTGAAAACTTAAATAGATTGAAGCCAACAATCGTTCCTTCTTTACTAATTTCAACAACATCTCCAGATTTCTTATATTCAAACGGTCCATCTGTAGGTTCAATTTGTAGAAAAGCTACATCCCCTACGCCTTCTTTATTGTAAAATAAATTCATTTTAAATCTCCTCTATATCAATTATTTCTTATTATTAAATTTTTTACGATTTGCTTCCAATCGTTGTATCACATTGGGGTCTCTTTTTTGTTTGTTATTTTTACCCAAAATGAAGATAGGTTCGAAGTGACCTTTTTCATAACCAAATGATAATGAAGTAATAGGAACTAATCCTTTAGTAAAGAATTCCATAGTTAAATGTGCCATTACATCATAACCAGTTTTATTTCGAATATCAGCAATAATTAAGACATCTTGATGTGGTACAGCTACTAACATTTCACCTTCACATTGTTGATAGATATCATCTAAAAATTTGGTATTTAAAACACGACTGGCATCATAGCCATCATTAGAGTTTACAAAATAAAAAATATTCCCTTTAACTTCATCTGTTTTATATTGATTATTAAGTTTACGTATATTAAATAGTGACATTTCCTTAACTTGTTGTTCAGTCAATCCAAGTGATTCAAGCATACTTTCATCAATTAAGCGATAAGACTTACCTAAATCGAGTGCATAATAGATATTTGTTTCTGCTGTATGCTTTTCAATTATAAATGGATGACCATCTTTTGTTTTTTTATCAAAGCTTGTAGCACGAATGACAGGCATAATCTGAATGTCATTCATTTTCTCAATACTTTGATCATCCATTTGAGCGATGGCTTCTTCAACATAATATACAATCTCATCTATAATTTTCTCTTTTTGGACTTCATATTTAGCGACAATAGCGTTTAATTTGATTGTTACGCCTTTATGATTGTCTTGTCTATATATACGTAACGTTTCTTCTTCACGATCAAATTTAAAATCAACATTTAAATGCGCTAAACGTTGTTTCAATTTATCTCTTACTTGAAAAACATTCATGTTTAACACTCCTATATTCGCACCTTATCCTATTTTACAATAAATTTGTGGTCAATTACAGAAAAAATCAATTGTACATATCATTCTAAAAACCTTTTAAATGCTTTATCTATTTATCAAACTGACTTAAAAATTCATCGATTTGTTCGATAGATTTGCGTTCTTTTCCAATGTAACTTCCTACTAATTCGTCATCTTTAAATACTAAAAAGCTTGGAATACCCATGATATCATGTTCTATGGCTAAATCTATAAATTGGTCTCTATCTACAGAAACGAAGTTAAAATCTTTATATTTCTCTTCCAATTGAGGTAGATCAGGTTCAATGACACGACAGTCAGGACACCAACCTGCCGTAAATTCAAATACGGTATGTTCTTTCTTAAGTGACTTGAATTGTGATTCAGATTCTAAATTAATCATTTTATTCGCTCCTTATTCTTGAAATTGTAATTTATTAATTTGTTCTTCAGTTAAGTTGAGTATAACTTGTTCTAGTAATTGTCTTGCTGAGAAATAATCTCTAATATCAAAAACAGCATTAGTACTGTGAATGTATCTAGCACAAACACCTATTACAGCAGTTGGAATACCAATATTAGCTTTGTGAATTTCACCACCATCTGTGCCACCCGGTGAAATATAATATTGGTAATTTATATTATTATCATCTGCTAATTTAAGTAGATAGTCTCTAAATTCAGGTTGTAAAATCATGGTACCGTCTTTAATTCGAATTAAAGTCCCTTCACCTAATTCACCTGATAATTGATTTGCACCTTTAATATCATTTGCTGGAGAACAATCCACTACAAGTGCAACATCAGGTTGAATGAGTTCAGCAGCTGCTTTAGCACCACGTAAGCCTACTTCTTCTTGAACATTAGCGCCAACGTATAAATCAACATCCAAATCGATATTCTTCAACAATTCTAATATTTCAATCGCAATGACACAACCATATCGATTATCCCATGCTTTCGCGCTATATCGATGTTCAGTTAATTGCGTTAATTCAGTATTCGGAACAATCGTATCTCCTATTTCTATTCCCATCTGTCTTACTTCGTCATCAGAACTTGCACCGATATCTAGCATCAAATCTTTTATTTCTGGCACCGCTTCGTTGCCTGTTCTAAAATGTTTCGGAATATTAGAGACAATCCCTACTATAATGTCGCCTTTTCTATTGTTTACTTGAAGACGTTGACCTTGCCAAATATCGTTTGCTACACCACCAAGATTGGTAAACTGTAGCATACCATTCGAAGTAATGTTTGTAATCATGAACCCTATTTCATCCATATGCGCAGCAATCATTACCTTCTTAGCATTAGCTTTTTTAGATTTTTTAACGCCATAGAAACCACCCATACGATTTACGATAAACTCATCAACATATGGTGACATTTCATTTTTCATATAATTTCGTACATCCTCTTCAAAACCTGGTGCACCATGTAATTCGGTTAATGCCTTAATTCGTTCTAATGTTTTATGCTTATCCATCTTAACTAACACACTCCTTAAATGTATTATATCATTTTGAATATGGTACACTAATGATAAGAACTATTAATAGAGAGGTAGAGATTATGACACGTCAAACTTACAAATACATCTCAATTTCAGTTGCTCTAGTTTCAGGTATAGCCACTGTCTTTTTTATTTATTTCCTAAAAGAAAAGAATAAAATGCAGAATCCTGATAAAGTATTGAATGAAGCCAAATCTTACTTTATGAACATCACAGGATCGTTTATTCTTCATGAGCCGTATGTAGATGACAATCTATATCCAAATCGTTTCATTTTTCAAGGCGGCATTACTCAAATTAAGAATAATCAAAAGATGGAATATATCTTTTATGCAGATGCAAAATCTGGTGAAATTTTAAATATTATTGAATTGTAATAAACTGAACATTATAGGGAGCAGGACTGAATGAATATAAATTCTTAGTCCGGCTCCCTATTGTAATAGTTCATTAAAAAATGGATAACAACGTTACCAAATCGTTTTATATCACTTTCTTTATCGTTTAATTGATTGCTTAATCGTCTTTCCATCTGACTCATATTGCGTCGCGAAGTAAACATGATCATGATAATATAAGAACCAATAATCATGATAAATAAAGTATGGTATTAATCTTTCTTTTTCTCGAATAGATGTCATTGGGTAATCATCATATGCCATAACCCAAAGTGGATTGGTATGTGCATTTGTAGGTAATATATCAGACATGTGAACTGCACGCTCACCTTCACTCTCAATTGTAATAATTGATTGTCCATAACTATGACCACCAACATGCTTCATATGAATCCCTGGATAAACTTCAATGAATTCATCAAAAAGTATCATTTTATCTTCATATGTACCTCTATTTATTTCCCAATAGGTTGCTTTACTACGAATGTTTGGATTTATAAATTCATGCCACTCGTCTTGTTGCACATAGTGTATTGCATTTGGAAAAATAGAATTACCCTCTGTATCCGTTAACCCTGTCGCATGGTCAAAATGCATATGTGACATTAATACAATATCGATATCTTTCACAGTCAAATTTAATTTTTCTAAATCAAATTGAATATGACTTTCATATTCGACACCATAATTTTTAAGTTGTTTGTCTGTTAATTTATGATTTCCAATTCCAGCATCGATGATAATGTTCTTATCGCCAGTCTGAATTAAAATTGGATATGTTAAGTTAGGAACTTGATTTCTTTCATTCACATCATACTTTTTCGTCCACAGCGGTTTAGGTACAACGCCAAAGATAGCACCACCATCCATTTGCGTCATACCACCATTTAAATAAGTGATATTAAATGCACCTAACTTCATATTAAACACCTTCCATCTTTTTATTTATCAAGTATTTCAATATATGAAATAATCTTACATTACAATATCCAATTTAAGAATATATAAACAGAAAAGAGCAGAACAGAATTCTTGTCGAATTCAATGTTCCACTCTTGGAATGACGTTTTAAACTATAACAAGTGATGCATTAGCGTTCACTCAATCTCACTAACTACCGTGAATCTTCATGATGATCTAAGTCACAACTTTATATTAATGTTCAATGTCTTTATGAAATTTTGCTTCCATTCGATAAATTCTAGAACCTTTATCGGAAAATTTCTTCTCATATTCTGTCAATATATTATCTTCATCATCTTCTTCATGAAGATTGAGATTTAATTTAGTAAAGTACATACCATATTGCGACATACTTTCTAAACTAAACGCGAATAAACCTCTGTTATCCGTTTTAAAATGAATTTCTCCATCTTCTTTAAGGATTTGTTGATATAGCGCTAAAAAAGTATGATATGTTAATCGGCGTTTAGCGTGTCTTTTTTTCGGCCATGGGTCAGAGAAATTTAAATAAATACGTGAAACTTCACCATCATTGAAATACTCATTTAATTCTATAGCGTCATTACATATCATTTTTAAATTTGTTAGGCCTTGTTCTTTCACTTTATCTAGCACTTTATACATGACACTTTTCTCGCGTTCCATAGATACAAAATTAATTTCTGGGAATTTAGAGGCTAACGTTGTTATAAACTGCCCCATACCAGAGCCAATTTCTATATAGATGGGTTGTTCTTTATCAAACCACTCTGACATTTTTCCTGCATGTGTGCCATCCATATCTACTAAATCAGGATGTTCTTTTAAATAATCTTCCGCCCATGGTTTATAGCGAACTCTCATACTTGAAATCTCCCTTAGATAAATAAATTACTATTCATAACCTCGTTTAAAAATTTTAGCCAATTATTCATATCTTTGAATCTTTTTTGCTCTTCATACCATTGAACCATACCAATTGATTGAATGACTGTATACCATTTCATACGTTTATTTAAGTCTATGCTTTCTTCTACGCCATACGTCTTAAACCAGTCAGACCAATTTTTTTCGGGAACGTAGTTATAGAGCAGCATTCCAATATCAATAGCAGGATCGGCAATCATTGCGCCTTCCCAATCTACTAAGAATAATTCATCTCTATCAGATAGTAGCCAGTTGTTATGATTTACATCTCCATGTACAACCGTAAAGAAACGAGAATCCATATTGGGGATATGTTCTTCAAGGTATGTTAATGATTTACGAATAATGTGATGTGTTAATACTTCTCTTGATAGTGATGCATTAATCTTTTTCAACATGATATTAGGGGTGATGGGTTCCATTTCCATACGTTTAAGCATATTCAGTAAAGGTTTAGAACCATGAATCTTCTTAAGCAATGCAGCAACACGTGCTTGATACATTTCATCTGGTTCAAGTTCTCTGCCATTTTTCCAGTGTTGGGCTGTGACAACTTCACCTGTTTCAATACGTTTGGTCCATACTAATTTAGGTACAATACCTTCAGCTGACAATGCTGCAATAAATGGATTAGAATTACGCTTTAAGAATAGTTTTTGACCGTCCTGTTCAGCCATATATGCTTCACCAGAAGCACCTCCTGCTGAATCAAGTGTCCACCCTAATTGATAAAACTGCTCCAACTCGTTCACCTCACTTTCAATTAGAAAATGGCTCGAGAAATATAGTTTTCAAGAGCCATATATTCTAATTTGCTATAATCGTTTGTTGGAAAACACGACTATATATTTCTAAATAATTATATTTTTATACATAAGTCATTATTATAAATAAAATGTTACTGTCCCCAAACATTTATTTAAATAAATACGTCTCTTTTATCACTCAATGATGATTTTATAATTTTTAGCCTTCTTTTTCAACTGAAAATGAGAAACAAAAAGATACATTTTACTAGTCGATTATGGCTAAATTACGTTTCAATCTTTAGGTTTCATTATAACACATTTTCAGACCTTTAAACTGCGTATTTTTAATTTAATTCATGAAATTTATTTACATTATAAAATCAAAAAGAACGTACTCAAATTCTATAAATTTAGAATCAGTACGTTCTTTAATAATCAATTATTTATTTAATTAATTACTTCTTGTTTCAATGTATTTATTAAATCCTTCTTGAAGTTTGCGCGTAACAGGTCCTACTGTGCCTTCACCAACTTGCTCACCATCTATTTTAACAACAGGTGTCACTTCGGCAGATGTACTTGAAACAATGACTTCATCAGCATTTTTCAAAAATTCAACAGTAAACGTTTCTTCTTTAAATGGAATATCTTCATCTTCAGATATCCATTTAATTACTTTACGCGTAATACCATTCAAAATGTAATTATTAACGGGATGCGTATAGATTGCACCATCTTTAATTGCATACACATTACTTGAAGCACCTTCTGTAACTATATCGCCTCTATGTTGAATTGCTTCACTTGCGTTGTATTTAACTGCATATTCTTTTGCAAGTACATTTCCTAAAAGGTTTAAACTTTTAATGTCGCAACGTAACCATCTAATATCTTCTACAGTTGCTGCATTGATTCCGTTTTCCAAATCTTCAAAAGGTCGATCGTAACTTTTAGCAAATGCCATAATGACAGGCTTTACGTCAGGTGTTGGGAAAGAATGATTTCTTGGTGCTACACCACGTGTAGCTTGGATGTAAATGCCACCATTTTTTATTTGATTTACCTTTAATAATTCTCTAACTACATCAATTAATTCTTCGACTGTATATCCTAAATCTAATTGTATTTCCGCAGCACTTCTTATAAAACGCTCGAAATGTTCTGTAACTGTAAATAATTTCCCGTCATATGCTCGAATGTATTCATAAATACCATCACCGAATACATAACCACGATCTTCATAAGAGACTTTTGCTTCACTTTGATCGATAAATTCACCGTTAATAAATACTTTTGTCATAGTTTATCCCTCCACACATAGTGAGTAAATTGCTTCTAAATAGATACTTGTTGCATTGAATAATTGTTTTTTAGTAATATATTCATTCTTTTGATGCATTAAATCCTCTGAATCTTCAAACATGGCTCCAAATGCCACACCTTTATCAAGGTTTCTAGCATATGTACCTCCACCTATTGTATAGGGTTCAGACATATCGCCAGTTTGATTTCTATAAGCTGTAACTAATTTCTGTACAAAAGGATCATTTTTGTCTACAAAATGAGGTTGCTGAACTTTGCCTAATTCAAGATCAAATCCATATTCTTTAATTTCTTTAGTAAATCGCTGTATAGCTTCTTCAAATTCAAAATTTTGTGGATAACGTAAATTAATACCAAATCGGCCAGCATGTTTATGATCATAAGAAATAATACCAACATTTGTAGTTACATCGCCCATAACATCTGTATGGAATTTCATTCCCATCTTCTCACCAAAATGTGATTCGTGAAGGTAACGATTACTAAAGTCTACAAATTCTCTTGCTGTTTGATTTAGATTTAATGTTGATAAGAAATCTAATAAGTATAAGCCAGCATTAACACCTAATGATGGATCCATACCATGAACAGCTTTACCTTCAACCGTTAGGACTAACTCTCCACTATCAACGACACTCTCACCTTGTAGTTTATGCTCATCTAAATAGTGTTCGAAATGCTGAACAACGTCGGTCATGTTTTCTTTGACAAATACGCGTGCTTGAGCATGATCAGGTACCATATTGTAACGTTGACCAGATTCAAACGAAATCAATTCATAATCTGGTTCATCTTGATCTTCAGACGTACTATTTTGAACTAAATCGAAAGTTGTGATTCCTTTTTCTCCATGAATAGCTGGAAATTCTGCATCAGGTGCAAATCCTAATGCTGGCATTTCTTCCGTTTGGAAATATCTTTCAGTACATTTCCAATCTGACTCTTCATCTGTACCAATAATGATATGAATACGTTTCTTCCAATCAACTTTCATTTCATTTAAAATTTTAACAGCGTAATAGGCTGCTATTGTCGGTCCTTTGTCATCTAGCGTACCTCTAGCAATAATTGCATCATCAGTTACCACAGGATTAAATGGATCTGAGTCCCATCCATCTCCTGCAGGCACGACATCGACATGACATAAAATACCTAAAACATCGTCACCTTTACCTGCTTCAATTCTGCCTGCAATATGATCTACATCATGGGTAGAAAAACCATCTCTTTGTGCTATTTCGTACATATAATCAAGCGCTTGACGAGGCCCCGGACCAACTGGAGTTTCATCAGATGCTTTTGAATCATCTCTGACACTCTCAATCGAAAGTAAACCTTTCAAATCATCGATTATTTGACCTTCATATTCTTGAACTTTCTCTTTCCACATTCGAGATCAACTTCCTTTTCAATAAATATACAGTTTATTTTACATAACTATAACGAAAAATTACAGTAAGATGTCAGAATATTTATAGATTTTTATAAAAATTTATGTTAAAAATTTTATAAAACCTCCATATTTATAAGCTATATGACGCAATTTGTGTAAATCATACATATCAATGACCTTTAATTTTTTGTACACAAATCTTACATTCCATATTTATAAAAAAAGAATGGGACAGAATTCTTTTTAAATTCGTTGTCCCATCCCCGAAAGGATGACCAGAACTGAAAAAAGCATGATTAAAGTGTATTCTCAGTTCAGTCAGCTACTGCGAGTTGGCAAAGTAGCAATATCATATTGTTATTTCTCTTGCTCTTATAAATATCACAAAATTAATCTTTATCTTCTAACGCATTTTTATTCTTCTTTAAATCTTCTTCAGTGACTACTCTTAAATTATTATTAACAGTAGCGCCACCTTCATCATCAAATTTGCCTTCTTCTAGTGCATCTTCTTTGTTTGCATCTAAATTAGTAAATTTTGATTTTTCTTCTTCTAAGAATGATTTTGGATCATTTTTCAAGCGATTAGCGTATTCTTGAGGGTTATTTCTAACCTCTTGAATTGTTTCATTAGCTTTTGAACCTAATTGACTCGCTAATCCTTTTGCATTTTCTTTATAACTTTCTGGATCTTCTTTGTATTTATTATATTGCTCTTTTAATTTATCTCTACTTTCTTTTCGAGATAATACAACTGCTGCAGTTGCAGCACCGACACCAGCAATAATTCTAAATAAGCCTGTAGTTTTAGACATAGTATACACCTTCTCCTTTATGAATGCTGTAAAAGCTTTAATTCGTCATCTGAGAGTAACTTATACTCACCAGATTTAAGATTTTTATCTAACGCCAAATTAGCGATTTTAAGACGTTTTAATTCTAATACCTCATTTTCAATGGCATGAAACATCCTTTTAACTTGATGATACTTACCTTCATAAATGGTCACCTGTGACGTAGTCTCATTTACTCTTTTTAGTAAAGCAGGTTTAACTGGTCCATCAGATAGTGTGATTCCCTGCTTAAAAGCTTCAATATCATCATCAGATATCGTATGTTGTGAGATGACTTCATATGTCTTTGATACATGTTTAACGGGACTCATCAATTCATGACTAAACTGACCGTCATTTGTGATAAGCAATAATCCCTCTGTATCTTTATCTAATCTTCCAACAGGAAAGATATCTAAATGCTGATATTCTGGAATTAAATCTATGACAGTGCGATTCGTTCCATCATGCGTAGCTGAAATATAGCCCTTAGGTTTATTGAGCATAATATAAATATGATTAATAAACGTAATTTGTTTTCCATTTACCATCACAATATCGTCTTCTGGATTAATATGACATTTAGGTGATTTCTCTATCGAATCGTTAACTGTAACGTTCCTTTTTTTAAAAATTGCTTTACCTCAGAACGTGTACCCACACCCATATTAGCTAAAAATTTATCTAATCTCATCTTAAGAAACCAACTTTTCGACGAATTTTACCAGGTAAATCTCCTAAAAACTCATCTGCCAATCTATTTTTAATTGTAATTGTGCCATAGATGAGACCACCTACAATAACGCCAATGATCAGAATAATAAACGCTCCAGATTTACGATCAACAGATATGAACAAGCTTAAAATAAAGTACACAACTTCAACACTTATCATCATGATTAAACTATAAATGAAAATTTTAGCAACTTGAACAAATGTATCTGTAAAATGGAATTTAGCATAAATTTTCAAAATCATTAGGTTCGCGATGTTAGCGACTGTAAGCGCAATAGCAGTACTTAA
The DNA here is from genome assembly GCF_017893095.1 of Staphylococcus sp. GDX8P80P. NCBI lineage: Bacteria > Bacillati > Bacillota > Bacilli > Caryophanales > Staphylococcaceae > Staphylococcus > Staphylococcus sp. GDX8P80P. Next base: position 26,809 of record NZ_JAESMI010000002.1, read on the forward strand.
AACTGCACCTGCTGTATGGAATATCATAATTAATGGAATATTCAAGATTAATTTAACAATTACAGATCCTAAAATTACAAAAACTGTTAATTTTTGTTTGTTAATCCCTTGTAGCATTGACGCAGTTACACTTAATAAAGAAATTAAAATTGCAACTGGTGCATAGTAAAATAATATTTTATTACCATCTGGATTATATTGATAGAATACAGTGTATAAAGGAGATGATAATGCCATTATTCCAAGACTTGCTGGCACTGTTATGTACATTAATACGCCAATAGATGTTCTAATTTGACGATGCATTTCTGTTAAGCGACCTTCAGCAAAAGTCTTGGTAATAAATGGTATTAAACTAACTGCAAAACCCGCTGCTAATGATGTTGGTATCATAACAATTTTGTTTGTTGTAAAGTTTAAGATAGTAAAGAAATAGTCTTTATTCGCATGGAATCCTGCTGCATCTAATGCATTATTGTGTGTAAATTGGTCCACTAAATTAAATAGTGGGAAATTCAGACTTACAATAACAAATGGAATACTATATGAAATTATTTCTTTATACATTTTAGTATAAGAAACATCTAGTCCAGAATTATCGGATGCTACCATTTTTTGAATATGTGGCTTACGTTTTCGCCAGTAGTACCAAAGCGTTAGTAAACCAGCAATAGCACCTATCGCGGCTGCAAACGTAGCTATACCATTTGCTTGTAAGTAAGAACCATGAAAGACATTTAATACTAAGAAACTTCCGATAAGTATAAACACAATTCTAGCGAGTTGTTCTGTTACCTCAGAAACAGCTGTAGGTCCCATTGATTCGTACCCTTGGAATACACCACGCCATGTAGCAAGTAATGGTATAAATACAACTACCATACTTATCACTCGAATTATCCAAGTAATATCATCAATTGTCCATCCGCCTTTGCCCTCTTTACGTCCTAAAGTTAGAGAAGCAATATCTGGCGCTAAGAAAAATAGAATTAAAAATCCTATTATTCCTGATATGGACATCACGATAAAACTTGATTTATATAATTTTTGTCCAACTTTATAAGCACCTAAAGCATTGTACTTAGCTACAAATTTTGAGGCTGCTAATGGTATTCCCGCTGTTGCAACAGCAATTGCGATATTATATGGAACATATGCATAGTTAAATGGTGCTAACTTTTCTTCCGCATTTGCACCCATAATGGCATAAAAAGGAATTACAAAAAGTACACCTAATATTTTAGTTATTAGAATACTTAATGTAATGAGAAAGGTACCTCTTACCATTTCCTTATTTTCACTCATATTTAATCTTCCTGCCTTTTTAATAATCAAATTATTTAATTTAAAACCTTTTTGAAGGGCTTGCATTACTATAAAATATATCACAAAATACTAATTGTTTACTAATGACTTTAATAGTTTTACTAAATTTAAGTTTAAACGCATAATAAATCAAGATATATATTCATTTGTTAATGAACCAATCTTAAATTATAACTAAAATTGTTAAGAATTCAATCGTAATTTAAATTATAATAATAGCACTAAGATAATAAGACGGAGGTTTCTCAATGTATCAAACAATAATCATAGGTGGTGGGCCTAGCGGACTCATGGCTGCAGTTGCTGCATCTGAGCAAAGTGAAAAAGTACTTTTATTAGAGAAAAAGAAAGGTTTAGGTAGAAAACTTAAAATTTCTGGTGGCGGTAGATGTAATGTTACGAATCGATTACCATATGCAGAAATAATTAAAAACATACCAGGTAATGGAAAATTTTTATATAGCCCTTTTTCTGTATTTGATAACGAATCAATCATACACTTTTTTGAATCTAGAGGCGTCAAATTAAAAGAAGAAGATCACGGCCGTATGTTTCCAGTATCTAATAAATCTCAAGATGTAGTAGATACACTTGTAAACACCATTAAACAAAATAAAGTCGATATTAAAGAAGAAACGATCGTTAACGATATTAATGTAGAAGACAATGGGATATTTAAAGTTAGAACTGATAAAGGCTCATTTTTAAGTAAAAGTGTCATCATTGCAACTGGAGGCACAAGTGTACCTCAAACAGGTTCAACTGGAGATGGCTACAAATTTGCGGAAAGTTTAGGTCATAGCATTACTGATCTCTTCCCTACTGAAGTTCCTATTACTTCAGCAGAACACTTTATTAAATCCAAAGAACTTAAAGGTTTAAGTCTTAAAGATGTAGAATTATCCGTGCTTAAGAAAAACGGTAAAAAACGAATTAGCCATCAAATGGATATGATATTTACTCATTTTGGTATAAGTGGACCAGCAGCGCTAAGATGTAGTCAATTTGTTTATAAAGAACAAAAAAATCAAAAGAAAAAAGAAATTAATATGCAATTAGATGTTTTTCCAGAATACAAAAATCATGTTCTAGAGGAAAAAATAACATCTATTTTAATTGAAGAACCTGATAAGTACATAAAAAATAGTTTAAGAGGACTTATAGAAGAACGATATTTGTTATTTATGCTCAAACAAGCTCAAATCGATGAAAATACTACATATCATCACCTATCAAATCAACAACTAAAAAAATTAGTTGACTGTTTTAAAGCCTTTACCTTTAAAGTGAACGGCACTTTACCAATTGATAAAGCCTTTGTAACTGGTGGTGGTGTAAGTTTAAAAGAAATTTGGCCAAAAACGATGATGTCAAAAATACAACCTGGTTTATTTTTATGTGGAGAAGTATTAGATATCCACGGTTATACAGGTGGCTATAATATTACCAGTGCATTAGTAACTGGCCATGTTGCTGGACATGAAGCAGCCATTTTTAAATAGAACAAAAGAACTTCCTTCAAACAAATTAGGATTTAAACGTTTGAAGGAAGTTCTTTTAAAATTTAATTTCTGATTACCGGTAAAGAGAGTATTTCAATCTTATTTAACATTTTTTCTTCGCTTTGATATTAATAGTAAGAATAATCCACTAATTAAAGACAATTGAGTTAATGGTACAACATCTTCTACTTTTTTAATACCTGTATTAGGTAATAAAGTATTTCCATTAAATTCTATTAATTTTAATTTAGAATTGACTCTAGGATTTTTATTTTTAGAAGCTTCTTTTTCTATTTTATAAATTTTTTCAGTATTTTTCATTTTATTAAATTTAATATCGTTAAGTTTAGCTTCAGTTTCTTCAACAATTTGACTTAATTGAGTATCATGTGTAGCTTTATCAATTCTTAATAATGAACTTTTAACAATATTATCTACAAGTGTCTTTAACTTATTCTTTTCTTCATTAGAAATATTTTGTGAATTCTCTATTTTTTCTACTATATCCTTACCTTTACTTAAAATTACTTTTTTAGCGTTTAGTTTAGCTTTAGCTAAGGTATTTATTTGTGTAATTAACTTACTATGTTTAATATCAATTGCTTTAACTTCTCTATTACTTTTCGCTTTTTTAATTTCTGCAAAAGCTTGATTTATTATTTGATCAATCTTATGTTTTGCACGCATTTTTTCTTCATAAGTTGCAGATTTATTTGAATCAATGATTGCTTTTTGCTTAGTTGCAATATCCATCAGATGTTTAATTGCTTTATTTTTCGCAATAACTGTAGTTTGAACTTTATTTATATCCAATTTACCTTTACTTAAAGATGCATCAACTTCGCTGTTGTTTAAAGATTTATCAATATTTTCTTTCGCAATTTTAATTACTTCGTCTACCTTAACTTTTGCTGCTACCTTTTCTTCATCTGTCGCATTTGGTGTTTGTTCAATTTCTGCTTCCTTAGCTTGCGCTTTTTTCTCAACCGTTAGTTCAACATGATTGATCGCGTCTACACCTGAAGATTTAGCAGTGTCTACACCTGCGTTATTTGTCGCTTGGTCTATCG
>NZ_JAESMI010000198.1:0-2142 GCF_017893095.1 Staphylococcus sp. GDX8P80P
GATTCCGGTCCTCGGCACCATATATAATTTTGCGCCCGTAGCTCAATTGGATAGAGCGTTTGACTACGGATCAAGAGGTTATGGGTTCGACTCCTATCGGGCGCGTTCTCTTACGGGAAGTAGCTCAGCTTGGTAGAGCACTTGGTTTGGGACCAAGGGGTCGCAGGTTCGAATCCTGTCTTCCCGATAGGAACTTTATTTAAATACAATATGGGGGCTTAGCTCAGCTGGGAGAGCGCCTGCTTTGCACGCAGGAGGTCAGCGGTTCGATCCCGCTAGTCTCCACCATATTACATTTACAAACTAGATAACGGCGGTGTAGCTCAGCTGGCTAGAGCGTACGGTTCATACCCGTGAGGTCGGGGGTTCGATCCCCTCCACCGCCACTACTTATTAGTTGTAGAATTATAATTTGGACCTTTAGCTCAGTTGGTTAGAGCTAACGGCTCATAACCGTTCGGTCGCAGGTTCGAGTCCTGCAAGGTCCATATAATTTTGGAGGAATACCCAAGTCCGGCTGAAGGGATCGGTCTTGAAAACCGACAGGGGCTTAACGGCTCGCGGGGGTTCGAATCCCTCTTCCTCCGTATTTTAATGGTCTCGTAGTGTAGCGGTTAACACGCCTGCCTGTCACGCAGGAGATCGCGGGTTCGATTCCCGTCGAGACCGCCATTTATCAATTTTATAGTAATTTACATTTAATTAGTGGAGGAATACCCAAGTCCGGCTGAAGGGATCGGTCTTGAAAACCGACAGGGGCTTAACGGCTCGCGGGGGTTCGAATCCCTCTTCCTCCGCCATTAATTATTATCGCGGGATGGAGCAGTTCGGTAGCTCGTCGGGCTCATAACCCGAAGGTCGGTGGTTCAAATCCGCCTCCCGCAATTACATTTTTAGGTCTCGTAGTGTAGCGGTTAACACGCCTGCCTGTCACGCAGGAGATCGCGGGTTCGATTCCCGTCGAGACCGCCATTACAAATTATGGTTCAGTAGCTCAGTTGGTAGAGCAATGGATTGAAGCTCCATGTGTCGGCAGTTCGACTCTGTCCTGAACCATTTCACTATGCCGGCCTAGCTCAATTGGTAGAGCAACTGACTTGTAATCAGTAGGTTGGGGGTTCAAGTCCTCTGGCCGGCACCATCTCTTGGAGGGGTAGCGAAGTGGCTAAACGCGGCGGACTGTAAATCCGCTCCTTCGGGTTCGGCAGTTCGAATCTGCCCCCCTCCACCATCTATAATAGGGACATAGTTCAACGGTAGAATAGAGGTCTCCAAAACCTTTGATGTGGGTTCGATTCCTACTGTCCCTGCCATGGCGGTTGTGGCGAAGTGGTTAACGCATCGGATTGTGGTTCCGACACTCGAGGGTTCGATTCCCTTCAACCGCCCTTAATAATATTAATGGGCTATAGCCAAGCGGTAAGGCAACGGACTTTGACTCCGTCACGCGCTGGTTCGAATCCAGCTAGCCCAGTTATTGGCGGCATAGCCAAGTGGTAAGGCAGAGGTCTGCAAAACCTTTATCACCGGTTCAAATCCGGTTGCCGCCTCCATGCACGATGCGGGAGTAGTTCAATTTTTAGAACACATTCCTTCCCGGAATGAGATATAGGTGCAAATCCTATCTTCCGCTCCATATTTTAATAATGCGGGAGTATTTCAACTCTTAGAATATGTTCCTTCCCGGAACAAGGTATAGGTGCAAATCCTATCTTCCGCTCCATATTCTAATAATGCGGGAGTATTTCAACTCTTAGAATACGTTCCTTCCCGGAACGAGATATAGGTGTAAATCCTATCTTCCGCTCCATATTTTAGTAATGCGGGAGTATTTCAACTTTTAGAATACGTTCCTTCCCGGAACGAGATATAGGTGCAAATCCTATCTTCCGCTCCAAGTCTTTGCTTCCAAATGGAAGTTTTTTATTTATCAAAAATTGAGCCGGCGTGGCGGAATTGGCAGACGCGCGGGACTCAAAATCCCGTTCCTGTATTGGAGTGTCGGTTCGACCCCGACCGCCGGTATACTTTTAAATTCTGTTAGGAATTTTTAGAGTGAAAATGTTGTTAAATCAATGTTTTCGCTCTTTTTTTTATGCTTTTAGACACTTTTAAAAACTATTTTGGTTCTACGCAAACATC
>NZ_JAESMI010000199.1:0-265 GCF_017893095.1 Staphylococcus sp. GDX8P80P
AAAAAGAAAAAGTAAGTCGTACTGACATCTACAAATCCAAATCATATATAAATATATAGCTATATTTCCTGAGAAATGAGCGGGATAACGGGATTTCCTTGTCATATCAACAATTGTGATGATTTTCGATTGGGATATTCTCTTATTCCCACCGGGATCCGTAATAAATGACAAATCAAATATATATTATCTCAATGATGTATATCAACTACATCACTATCACACTATCTAGGAGGCAATGATATGAAAACAACCACTCAAGAAC